>JAISZM010000105.1 GCA_031269205.1 Eubacteriales Family XIII. Incertae Sedis bacterium
CGCTGACCGTCACGCCGTGCTGGTGCTACGGCAGCGAGACCATGGATATGGACAAAAGCACGCCCAAGGCCGTGTGGGGCTTTAACGGTACGGAGCGCCCGGGCGCGGTCTACCTCGCGGCCGTGCTCGCCGCGCACACGCAGAAGGGCATACCCGCCTACTCGATCTACGGCCACGAGGTGCAGGAAGCGGACGACAGGGGCATACCCGCCGACGTCGCGGAGAAGATACTCAGGTGGGCGCGCGCGGCGGCGGCCGTGGGACAGATGAAGGGCAAGTCCTATCTGTCCGTCGGCAACGTAGCCATGGGCATAGCCGGCAGCATCGTCGACGCCGGGCTTATCGAAAGGTATTTCGGTATGCGCTGTGAGTACAAGGATATGACCGAGATCATAAGGCGCGTGGACAAGGGGATATATGACGCCGATGAGTTTGAAAGGGCATACGCGTGGGCCAAGGCAAACTGTATACAGAACGAAGACGTGTACCACGGCGGGGACGGCAAGGCGCAGGACGAACTCGACAAGGATTGGGCCTACTGTGTGAAGATGGCCATGATAATGCGCGATATGATGGAGGGTTCGGATGTCGTCAAGTCCCTCGGCTGGAACGAGGAGGGCAACGGCAATAACGCCATACTGTCAGGTTTTCAGGGACAGCGTCAGTGGACCGACTTCATGCCGAACGGGGATTTCATGGAGAGCATACTCTGCTCGTCCTTCGACTGGAACGGCATACGCAGACCCTATGTCGTCGCCACCGAGAACGACTGCCTGACGGGTCTGTCCATGCTGATGGGCCATCTCGTCACGAACGCGGCGGCCATGTTCAGCGACGTGCGCACCTACTGGAGTCCCGAATCGTTCAACAGGGTGACGGACGCGGAGTTGACGGGATACGCGAAGGACGGCGCGATACACCTCATCAACAGCGGGGCGACCTGCCTCGACGCTACGGGCGTGCAGCAGAGGGACGGCAAGCCCGCGATGAAGCCGTATTGGGAGATCACGGAGGACGAGGTGCGCGGTTGCCTCGAAGCCACGCGCTGGACGCCCGCCAATCTCGGGTATTTCAGGGGCGGCGGTTTCAGCTCCACCTTCCGCACGCGTGGCGGTATGCCGCTGACCATGCTGCACATCAACCTGGTGGACGGACTCGGCCCCGTGCTTCAGATAGCCGAAGGCTACACCTGCGATATCGATCCGGCCGACGCGAGGAAGCTTGAGGACAGGACGGATCCGGGTTGGCCGTCCACGTGGTTTGCCCCGATACTGACCGGCAAAGGCGCGTTCAAGGACGTCTATTCCGTCATGGACAAATGGGGCGCCAATCACGGTGGCAGCGTCTACGGGCACGTCGGCGCCGACATCATCACGCTCGCGTCGATGCTCCGCATACCCGTGAACATGCACAATGTACCGGAGGAGAAGATATTCAGACCGAGCGCGTGGAACGAGTTTGGGACGGCTGACATAGAAAGCGTCGATTACCGCGCCTGCAAGAACTACGGTCCGTTGTATAAATAGCATGGGAGGGATATAATGAGAGTGGGGCAGGTCATCGGGATCAAACCTGAATGTTTCGAGAAATACAAGGCTTTGCACGCGGATCCGTGGCCCGAGGTCAACCGGATGATCCACGAATGCAATATACGGAATTATTCGATCTATCACCATGACGGGCTTCTGTTCGCCTACTTTGAATATGTCGGGGACGACTACGCGGCTGATATGGCGAAGATGGCGGATGATGCTAAGACGCAAGAATGGTGGGGAGAGTGTATGCCCTGCCAGCGACCCGTGGAGGGCGCGCAGGACGGCGACTGGTGGCTGGATATCGAAGAACTCTACCATCTGGATTGAAGGGCGGAGCGATTGAACGGCTGAAGAGAGACTGACGAAAGGGATGTGGCGGGACTCACCGTATGGCGACGACTATCAAGGACATTGCGGAAAAGACCGGGCTGGGACTCGCGACGATTTCCAAATACCTCAACGGCGGCAACGTCCGGCCGGAGAACCGGACGGCGATAGAAAGCGCCGTCAAGGATCTGAATTACTCGGTCAACGAGGCTGCGCGCAGCCTGAAATCAAAGCGTTCGTACGCGATAGGCGTTGTGTTGCCGGAGATAAACAACCAATTCTTCATGCAGATACTGACCGAGATGGAATACGTCTTCAAAAAGAAGAATTATGTAATAATCATCAGTGACAGCCGTGATGATGAAGCGCTGGAGGCGGAGTCTGTCAGGTTTTTGATGAACAAGGGCGTCGCCGGGATCATCAGCTTCCCCGTTGGGCGCAATGGCAGATACCTGAAGCCCGCGCTCGCGGAAGACATACCGGTCATGTTCATCGACCGTACGATACCGGATCTGAAGGGGAAGGTCGACAGCGTCATCATAGACAACGTGGCCATATCCCGCGAAGCGACGAGCTTTCTCGTCAAAAACGGGCATCGGAGCATCGGGATCATCACGGGCCCCGAGAACGCTTACACAGCCGACCGGCGTTTGCAGGGCTACCGCGAGATACTGGAGGAAAACGGCATACCCGTACGCCCCGAGCACATCATCCACGCTGATTTCACCGTGGAAGGCGGCATGAACGGGCTGAAAAAACTCTTGAAGAACGGAAAGGGGCTGACGGCCATCTACGCGGTCAACCACGCCGTGACGCTCGGCGCGCTGATGGGCATACGCGCAAAGGGGCTGAAGGTGCCGGACGACCTGTCGCTCATAGGATTCGACAGCATGGACTGGGCGAAGATCAACGTGCCCGCGCTGACCATCGTGGAGCAGCCCATCAAGTCCATCGGCAGGCAGGCCGCGGAGCTGTTCATCAAACGTCTCGACAACGAGAACGGGGGGATGCCCAAACAGTCGATCATACTCTCCGCTACGCTGAATATCGGCGAGTCGGTGAGGAAGATATCGTAGCCGCCACGGAGTCGTCGTACGTCACGCCAAGTCGCCGCCGCCAAGGTCGCGTTAAATCGCCGCAGATCGGATAATCAATATGGAAACAATAGTGACGGCGGGAGGGGCGCAGCTCCCCCGCGTAGGGATGGGTACCTTCGGTTCGGACAAATACGGCGCGGACAGGGTTTCCGAAGCCGCGGCTTTCGCCTTGCGCGCGGGATACCGCATGTTCGACTGCGCGTCGGTCTACGGAAACGAGGATCGCATAGGGCGGGTTCTCGCGGACGCTTTCGCTGAGGGCGTCTGCCGCCGCGAGGATCTGTTCATCGTATCGAAGGTCTGGAACGACATGCACGGAGAGGGCATGGCGCTGCGTTCAGTAGCGAAAAGCCTTTCCGACCTGAGGCTCGATTATCTCGACGCCTATTTCCTGCACTGGCCGTTTCCGAATTATCACGCGCCGGGATGCGATGGCGACGCGCGCAATCCGGACTCGATCCCGTTTTCGGCGGATCGCTTCATGACCGCGTGGCGGCAGCTCGAGGAGATACACGGACGCGGGCAGGCGCGCTACATCGGCATGTCGAATATGACGACGCCGAAATTGGAGGCCGTGCTGCCCCTCTGCCGCGTAAAACCTTCGCTGATAGAGATGGAGCTTCACCCGGCTTTTCAGCAGCCCGCGCTGTTCGACTACTGCGTGGCGCGCGGTATGCAGCCTATCGGATTCTGCCCGATCGGATCGCCATCGCGCCCCGAACGCGACAAAGCGGCGGGCGACGTCGTCGACACGGAGATGCCGGAGGTGGTGAACATAGCGGAGGCGCACGGCATCCATCCCGCGCTCGTCTGCCTCAAGTGGTCCGCGCAGCGCGGCGCGATACCGATACCGTTCTCCGTCAAAGAGCCGCAGATACTCGCCAACCTTCGTTGCGTGTCCGAAGACCCTCTCACGACAGACCCTCTCACAGATGAAGAGATGCGGACGCTCGCGGCCGCGGATAAGGAGTGCCGCCTCGTCAAGGGGCAGGTGTTCCTCTGGGAGGGCGCTCGCGGCTGGGAGGATCTCTGGGACATGGACGGCAAAATCGAGGGAACCGGCCGGTGAGCGATCGCTATCTGCTGGGCATGGATATAGGCACTTCCGCGTGCAAGGTCGTGCTTTTCTCCGTCGGCGGCGAGATCGTCGCGCGGGAGGGCGGAGATTTTCACGTATACCGCCCCGCGCCGGGATGGGCGGAGCAGGATCCGAACGAGTGGTGGGACGTGGCCGCGGCGGCGGTCGGTAGGCTCATTGCCGAAAACGGCGTGGACGCTTCACGGATCGCTGGCGTCGGCGTGGCGGGACAAAGCTGGTCGGCGATACCCGTCGACCGTTCGGGGAACGCGCTCAGGAACACCCCCATCTGGATGGACACGCGCGCGGCGGGCATCTGCCGCGAGGTGACGGAGGCTATCCCCGAAGACGACGTCTTTGAGGTCTGCGGCAATTCGTTCAAGCCGGGTTACACCACGCCCAAGATACTTTGGTATGAGCGGGAGGAACCCCGCTTGTTCGAGAAGACCCACAGGATACTGCAATCAAATTCGTTCGTCGTACACAGACTGACGGATGAGCTTTCGCAGGATGTCTCGCAGGGCTACGGCCTGCATTTTTTCGACATGAGGCGCCGCGTATTTGACCTCGGGATGGCCGGGCGGCTCGGTGTTGACCTCGGCCTGATCCCGCCGCTGTTCGAGAGCCACAGCGTCGTTGGGACGGCGACGCGCGGAGCCGCGGCGCTCACGGGTCTTGCGGAGGGGACGCCCGTGGTTGCGGGAGGGCTTGACGCGGCCTGCGGTACGCTCGGAGCGGGCGTGACGAGGGAAGGCCAGTCGCAGGAGCAGGGCGGCCAGGCGGGCGGGATGAGCATATGTGTGGAGTCCTACCGCGCAGACCCCCGGCTGATATTGTCGCCGCACGTCGTCCCCGGCGCCTGGCTGCTTCAGGGCGGAACCGTCGGAGGAGGCGGCGCGCTCAGATGGGCGGAGGAAGAACTCGGGGCGTCGGAGCGCGCGGAGGCGGCCGCGCGCGGGATTTCATCATTCCGGGTGCTGGACGAGGAAGCCGAACGCGTGGCGCCCGGAGCGGACGGCGTGGTCTTCCTCCCCTATCTCTCGGGGGAGCGTTCCCCCATCTGGGACGAGCGCGCGAAGGGCGTCTGGTACGGACTCGACTATCGCACGACGCGCGCGGTTCTGATCCGCGCCGTGCTCGAGGGCGTCGCGTTTTCGCTCAGGCACAACATAGAGACGGCGCGGGAAGCCGGCGCGGAGGCAGGGGTCATCCACGCCATAGGGGGCGGCGCTCGCAGCGCGCTGTGGAACCAGATCAAAGCCGATGTCGTCGGCTGCGGGATCACGGCGTCGGGCGCGGAGACGGCGACCTGCGCGGGCGCCGCGATGCTGGCCGGCGTGGGCGTCGGGGAGTACCGCGGATTCGACGAGGCGGTTCGGGCGTTTGTGGACGAAGGGGTTCGCTATGAGCCGAACCTCGCGAACAAGGCGGTCTACGACCGGCGCTACGAGACGTACCTGAAGCTCTACGAGCGGCTTCGCCCGATCATGCGCGAGGAGGAACACTGAAGATGAAAGCGGCCGTCCTTTACGGAAATGGAGACATGCGTTACGACGACTGGCCTACGCCGGAGGTCAAGCCGGGTACGGTGAAGATCGCGGTGAAGGCGAGCGGGATCTGCGGCAGCGATGTCCCGCGCGTGCTTCACGGCGGCGCGCATTGGTACCCGATCGTACTCGGCCATGAATTCGCGGGAGTGGTCTGTGAAAGCGGAGATGGCGTGACAAAGGTGAAGCCGGGCGACACGGTCGTCGTCGCGCCCAGAATACCCTGTTTTGCCTGTGCGGACTGTCTCGCGGGGAACATCGCCCAATGCGGCCACGATAGTTTTATCGGTTCGCGCGAGCAGGGGAGCTTCGCGGAATATATCGTCGTGCCGGAAGCGAACGTGGTGCCGTACGACCCCTCCGTGCCGTTCGAGACCGCGGTGTTCTTTGAGCCGGCGACGGTCGCCTTTCACGGCGTGCGAAACGTGGGTTTCGATGGTGGCGGCGACGTGGCCGTAGTCGGCGCGGGTACGATAGGACTCTTTGTGCTACAATGGGCTAAGGCGCTCGGCGCGCGGAATGTCGTCGTCCTCGACGTCGATCAGGCGCGGCTCGATCTTGCCCTCTCGTTGGGCGCGGACGCGGCCGTGGACAGCGGCAGGCTCGATTTTGTGGCGGAGGCCGCCGCTCTGACGGGGAGCGGCGGGTTTGATTGGGTGTTCGACGCGGCGGGGAACAACGCGACGTTGCTTGCCTCCCTCAGGCTCGCGGCGGCGAAGGCGAGGATAGGCCTCATAGGGACGCCGCAACAGAGCGTCACATTCGAGAGAGGCGAGTGGGAGCTTATCAACAGGAAGGAAGTGTGGATCAGGGGCTGTTGGCAGAGCTACAGTCTGCCGTTTCCGGGCGACGAGTGGCGCATGACCGCGGACGCGTTCGGCGACGGAAGCCTGAAGGCGGACGACCGTCTCATCTTCAGAAGATATCCCCTGTCAAAGGCCGCCGAGGCGTTCTCGCTTTTCAAGAACCCCTCGCAGGTACACGGAAAGGTGTTGCTTATAAATGAAGACAAATAATACTGGAACTGGCGGCGCGATACGTTCGATAATAGAGCGCCGGGCCGTCGGTGAACACTGCGGCGTCTATGCGGCGTGTACGGCCAACCCTCACGTGATCCGCGCGGCGATGGATGCGGGCAAGGAGTCCGGCGTCCCCGTGCTTATCGAAGCGACGGCCAACCAGTGCAACCAATACGGAGGCTACAGCGGGATGCTCCCGGCGGATTTTGCGCGGTACGTGGGCAAGATCGCGGAGGAAGCCTGCTATGACCCGGCGCGCGTCGTCCTCGGCGGCGATCATCTCGGTCCGCTCGTCTGGAGCGGTGAACCCGCAAAGAGCGCGATGGCAAAGGCCGAAGAACTCGTGAGACTGTACGCGGACGCCGGTTTCGGTAAGATACATCTGGATACGAGTATGCGGCTCGGCGACGACGATCCGTCCGTCCCTCTTTCGGACGACATCGTCGCCGGGAGGGCGGCCCGCCTCGCGGCCGTCTGCGAGCGCGCGGCGAGACGGGCGGGGCGCGAGATAGAGTACATCGTCGGCAGCGAAGTGCCGACGCCCGGCGGAGCGCACAGCGCCGACGACGACGCGCCGACCGTCACGTCGCCCGCGGACTTCGAAAAAAGCTGGGCGGCGTTCAGGGATGCGTTCGCGAAAGCGGGTCTCGCCGACGCCTTCTCGCGCGTCGTCGGCGTAGTCGTCCAGCCGGGCGTCGAATTCGGCGACGACACCGTGTATCTCTACGACCGCGCGGCCGCGGCCGGACTCATGAGCAAGCACAGGGAGCCGGAGTACGCGTCCATCGTGTTCGAGGGTCATTCGACGGACTACCAGCCCCGCGAAAAACTCAGGGAGATGGTCGAAGACGGAGTGGCGATACTGAAAGTCGGACCCGCGCTCACCTTCAGTTTTCGTGAAGCGGTGTTTGCGCTCGCGCACATAGAGAACGAACTCGCGCCGCGGGTTCCGTCGCGCTTTCGCGAGGTATTGGAAGAAGCCATGCTCGAGCGGCCGGCCGATTGGGAAAAATACTACACGGGAACGGAAAATGAGCGACGCCTGAAACGCGGATACAGCTTCTCGGACCGCAGCCGCTACTATTTCAACGAAGAGAAGGTGCGCGCGGCGCGCGCGGCGCTCTTCGCGAACATAGACGCCGCGGACATCCCCGCGTCGCTGTTGTCCCAATACATGCCGGCCGCCCACAAGCGCCTGAGCAGCCAAGGCGCCAAGTCGCCCCTCAAAGCCGAAGAACTGGCGCGAGCCCACATAAGAGAACTGATAGAAGATTACCTCCGCGCGATCAAATGACACCCGTTGCGTTTGCCGCTGATTGCTATATAATAGGTACGTTATGAAGCGGGACTTTGGTAAGTTACCTGATAGCGGGAGAAAAGGATAGGCGGAATTGCGGGACTACAGAAGAGAGATCGCGGACAGGATAGCGGGGATAGACGAGATTGCGGAGGCGGGGCTTACGCCGGACGAGGTGTACGCCCTCGTCGAGACGCCGCCGGACGAGACGAAGGGCGACTACGCCTTTCCGTGCTTCAGGCTCGCGAAAACCTTCCGCAAGGCTCCGCAGCAGATATCCCGGGAACTCGCTGAAAAGCTCGCGCTGTCCTTGGCCGGAGCCTCCGTTCCGGGAAATAATGATGGGGGAAGCGTTGGCGAAGGCGCCGGCGCGGACGAAACCGCCGCCGCTGACGCGAGCGAATACCCCGCCGCCATAGACCGCGTCGCCTGCGAGGGCGCCTACGTCAACTTCTTCATAGCGCGCGAGGCGCTCTCCCGGGACGTCGTCGCCGCCGTGTGCGCGGATCCGGACGCCTACGGCAGCTCCGACATCGGCGCGGGCCGCAAGGTCGTCGTCGAGTTCTCGTCGCCGAACATCGCCAAGCCCTTTCACATCGGCCACATCAGGAGTACGGTCATCGGCTCCTCCATCGAGAAGATATACCGCTTCCTCGGCTACGACACGGTGCGCGTCAACCACCTCGGCGACTACGGCACGCAGTTCGGCAAGATGATCGTCGCCTACAGGCGCTGGGGCAAAAAGGAGGACGTCGAGGCCGAGCCTATCGCAACGCTGCTTTCCTATTACACGAAATTTCACGTAGAAGCCGAGAAGAATCCCTCGCTCGAGGACGAGGCGCGCGAGACCTTCGCGAAGCTCGAGCGCGGCGGCGCGGAGGAGACGGAGCTTTGGCGGTGGTTTCGCGAGGAGAGCCTGAAGGAGTTCGGGCGCGTCTACAAAATGCTCGGCGTCGAGTTCGACTCGTACGCGGGGGAGAGCTTCTATTCCGATAAGATGGATCGGGTGATAAAAGAGCTTGAGGCGAAGGGCCTGCTCATAGAGTCGGACGGCGCGCAGATTGTAGACCTCGACGAGTACGGACTCGGCAAGGCGCTCATCAGGAAGAGCGACGGATCGACGCTCTACATCACGCGCGACATCGCGGCCGCTCTATACCGCAAGGAACAGTACGATTTCTACCGGAACATCTACGTCGTAGCCTCGCAGCAAAACCTTCACTTCGCGCAATGGAAAAAGGCGCTGGAGCTTATGGGCTACGGCTGGTCGGACGACTGCGTCCACATACCCTTCGGCCTCGTCAGCCTCGAGGGCGGCACGATGTCCACGCGCGAGGGCAGGGTCGTGTTCCTGGAGGACGTGCTGAAGGGCGCGGTCGAAAAGACGCGCGAGATAGTCATAGCGAAGGACGTGAACACGAACGACGTGGACGAAACGGCGCGGCAGGTCGGCATAGGCGCCGTGATATTCAACGAGTTGCACAATAACAGGATAAAGGATTACGTGTTCAGCTGGGACAAGGTTTTGAATTTCGACGGAGAGACGGGGCCTTACGTGCAGTACGTCCACGCGCGCGCCGCAAGCGTCCTGCGCAAGGCCGCGGCGACTTCCCACACCGCCGATCCGGGCGCCGCCAGCGCGACTTCCCCCGCGGCCTTCGCCGCCGGCGTCGACTCGTCCTTCCTGACGTCCGACAGCGCCTTCGCCCTCGCGAAGGCGATATACGGCTTCCCCGCCGCCGTGATGGACGCGGGAGAGAAGTACGAACCGTCCGTCGTGACGCGCCACATCGTGAACGTAGCCCAGGCGTTCAACCGCTTCTACCACGATGAGCAGGTGTTGGTGGACGACGCGGACGAGAGAGCGGCGAAGCTCGCCCTCGTGTTCGCGGCGAAGCAGACGATACAGACAGGGTTAGCGCTCCTGGGCGTGGAGGCTCCGGAGAAAATGTGACGATGGTGAATCCGCCGTCCGCGGGGCAGTCTCTGTGAAGCAGGAACTAAACGGCGATTTGCTCATTGAGTAGATTTGCGTAGATTTTAGAGAACGGTAATAGTTACCGCGAGGAGGAGTCATGCCCAATTATCGAAGGCTCGGCACGAGCGGCGGAAAACTGAAGAGTGACGCCGGCAAGGGCGCCAAGGAAGGTAAAGACAGCAAGGCCGGCAAGGGCGAGCAAGACGCCCGGCGCAGCGCCTTCGCGCGCGCGCTGAAAAGCGACCCTTCCAAAAGGGAGCGCGACAAGGCCACGAGGGACAACGCGCTCGCGCGGCCACGCGAGGAAACCTGGCTCGCCTATCGCCCCGACCGCGTAAAAAAATATCTGACGCGCTATCTCGACGAG
>JAISZM010000079.1 GCA_031269205.1 Eubacteriales Family XIII. Incertae Sedis bacterium
GTCCTCCGCGAGTTTTGTGTTCGAATTTCCGGCGAATACCTTAAAATCACAGTACGTACTTTCCCTCATCTCACGCCTCTCTTTTCCCTTTCAGTAAACCTCTTTTTTCAACCCAGCCATTGATATTTTCTTCGCGCGCGCGTCCGACTCTGAGACTGCCGGCCGGCACATTGCGCGTTACGGTCGTTCCCGCCGCGATGTAGGCGTTCTCCTCGACGGCTACGGGCGCGATGAGATTGACGTTGCACCCGATAAAGGAACCGTCGCCCACCGTCGTGCGGTGCTTCTCTTTGCCGTCGTAGTTTACGAACACCACACCGCAGCCGAGGTTGACGTCCCTGCCTAGATCGGAGTCGCCGACGTAGGTCAGGTGCGACACCTTCGTCCCGTCGCCGATGACGGAGTTCTTGATCTCCACGAAATCGCCGATGCGGCAACCCGCGCCTATGCGCGAACCCGGTCTGACGTAGGCGAACGGGCCGACGTTCGTATTCGCTCCGATGGCGCTGTCCGTTATCACCGACTGCATTATATTCGCCCCGTCCGCTATCTCCGCGCCTTCGAGGCGGGAATGTTGCCCGATCATGCACCCGTCTCCGATCTTCGACGAGACGACCGTGCTTCCCTTTTCGATAACACAGTTTTTCCCGATAACAGTACCGGCCCGTATCTCGACCGCTATGCCGATGAAGGTACCGACGCCTATGACGGAATCCGCGTCAATGAACGCCATGTCTATGTCCTCGAAGCGGACTCCCGCGTCCGCGAGGTTGAGGTTGATGCGCCTGTTCTGTTCCTTCTTGTCGTCGTAGTAAGATTCAAAGCCTTCCATAACGCCTCATTTCTCGCCTCTTTTCGGCGCGTTGGCGCCGCCGTTTCAGCTGCTATTTCAGATGGGCCTCGCGGTCCTTCTCCAGTATGATTTCCCCGACCTTGTATACGTCGCCCGCGCCCATCGTTATTATGAGGTCGCCCTCCTCCGCGTTGTTCAGCACGAAATTTGCTATCTCCTCAAAACTACTGAAGAACCACGCGTCCTTGTGCGGGTCGTCCTCCTTCATCTTATGCGCGATGGATTTCGCGCTTATCTGGTGCACGTTCTTCTCCCTCGCGGCGTATATCTCAGCCACGACCACCTTGTCCGCGAGTGCGAGCATCTTCGCAAAATCGTCGTGCAGCGCGAGCGTCCTCGTGTACGTGTGCGGCTGAAAGATTACCCAGAGCGAATTGTGGGGAACCTTTCGGGCAGCCTTTATCGTGGCCGCGATCTCCGCGGGATGATGGGCGTAGTCGTCTATAACGGTGACACCGCCGAAGGTCTTGCCCATGGCGTCGAAGCGCCTCTGTATGCCGGTGAAGCCCTCGAGCGTGCGCGCTATTTCCTCGGAAGCTATGCCCATTTCGCGACAGCACGCGAACGACGCGAGAGCGTTGGATATGTTGTGGTCGCCCGGGACAGACAGCCTGATTCGGCAAAGCGTCTCCCCCTTATACCTCACCGAGAATTCGGGCATACCATCCTCGCCGAACCTGATCTCGCTCGCGCTGTAATCACACCTTTTGTTGTAACCGAACGTGACGACGCGTTTGTCGGTAGCCTCGATGATACCGCTGACGAAGGGGTTTGCGTCGAAGGCGACGACCGCGCCGTCGTCCCTCACCTGGCTGACAAACTGCTCAAACGACCTGACGATGTGCTCTATGCCCTTGAAGTAGTCGAGGTGGTCGGAATCGATGTTCAGGATGATAGCGTACTTCGGCGACAAGCTGAGGAAACTGTCCATGTACTCGCACGCCTCCGTGACAAAGTAGTCGCTCGAACCCACGGCCACGTTGCCCGCTATTTCGGAGAGGTTGCCGCCCACGAGAATGGTCGGATCCTTGCCCGCTCTCTTGAGGACAAGGGAGATCATAGCCGTCGTGGTCGTTTTACCATGCGCGCCCGAAACGGCGACGCTGTCAGCTTTGTACGACATGAGCCGCCCGAGCATCTGAGCGCGCGTCATGACGGGTATACCCCGCTCCCTCGCCTCTACCAACTCGGGGTTTGTCATAGGGATGGCTGACGAATAGACGACGAGGTCGGCCTTCCCCAGATTGCGCGCGCGATGACCGAGATATACGGTAGCGCCGCGCTCTATCAGCCTATCGGTCGTATCGCTCTCGCTCATGTCAGAACCCGATACGCGATATCCTTCGCTTAGAAGTATCTCGGCAACGGCGGACAGGCCGATACCGCCGATGCCTATACAGTGTACGTGACTGACTCCGGATAATTCAAACATGTTTGTATTTTATCATAAAATGGGTCGCTCCGTTTCGATGAAATGAATTGCAAATATTCTGAAATATATTTTAAGATTTACTTGCTCTGATGAAGCGCGTCATAGTATAATTATCAGGACGTTTACATCATCCTTGTGGTCACGACTGTGAATTGGGAAGGGGACTGTTGATGGAAATTACGGATGTACGTGTAAGAACAATAGGCGACGAAGGCAAGCTCAAAGCGATAGTCTCAGTAACGTTTGACGACGAATTTGTCGTACACGACATCAAGGTCATCGAGGGACAGAACGGATTGTTTATCGCCATGCCCAGCAGAAAGATGAGCGAAGGCGATTTTCGCGACATAGCCCATCCCCTCACCTCGGAAACAAGAAACCGGTTGAAGGACGCCATATTTGAAAAGTATAACGCCTTGCAGACGGAGGTCGGCGGCGGCGAGTAACCCGGCTCGGGCGTCAGTTCCCCTGATTCCGTCACGCCGCTACTCCCGGCGCTCTATTTTTCCTCCGACAGCCCTGAATTTTTCTATGATGCTATCGTAACCCCTGTCTATGTGGTATACATCCGATATGGTCGTTTCGCCTTCCGCGACGAGTCCGGCCAGTACGAGCGCCGCGCCCGCCCGCAGGTCCGTCGCCGTGACCTCATTGCCTTTCAACGTCATCCCGCCGGGTATGTAAGCGCGCCGCCCGTCCTCCCTTATCTTCGCCCCCATCTTGTTCAACTGTTCTATGTGCATGAATCTGTTTTCAAACACGGTCTCGAGTATCGTGCTCGAACCTCTCACCGTCGCGAGGAAGGTCATGAACTGCGGCTGTATGTCCGTCGGGAAACCAGGGTAAGGAAGCGTCTTTATGTCGGTGGCGATTGGACTTCTGCCATTCAGCCTGACGCGCGTACCTTCGAGCGTGTTCTCCACAATGCAGCCGCACTCGCGCAGCTTCGCCGCCACGGGTTTGACGTGATCGGGCAGCATGTTCGTGATCGTGACGTCGCCGCCCGTGATCGCTGCGGCAAGCATGAACGTACCGGCCTCTATCCTGTCGGGAATGACGGAATGCGCCGCGCCGTGCAAGGATTTCACTCCCTCTATCTTTATTATATCCATACCCGCGCCCTTGATGCGGGCGCCCATCTTGTTGATGTAGTTCGCCAGGTCGACTATCTCGGGTTCCTGCGCGGCGTTTTCTATCACGGTCACTCCATCGGCGAGCGCGGCCGCCATCATGATGTTCTCCGTCGCTCCCACGCTCGGCGTATCCAGGTATATCTCGGCGCCGTGGAGACCGTCGGTCGTAGCCTCCACGCACTCGTGTCCGTCCTCTATCCGGTATATCGTTATATCCGCGCCGAGCGCGTGAAGTCCTTTGACGTGAAGGTCTATCGGCCTGTCGCCTATGGCGCAGCCGCCGGGCAGGGGTATCCTCGCCTGCCCCGTCCGCGCGAGCAAAGGCCCCATCGCGACGATTGACGCGCGCATCTTCTTCACGAGTTCGGCTGGCGCTTCGTTCGTGATGATGTCTCCGGCTTTCAGCTCGATGCTGTGATCCTCCATGTCGCAGCGAACGTTCGAACCAAAACTGCGCAGCAGGCCGCACATGACCTCCACGTCCATAAGGTTCGGAACCTCCGTTATCAGACAGTCGTCGTCCGTCAAAAGCGTCGCCGCCATGAGCGGCAGGACGGCGTTTTTCGATCCGCTCACCTCGACAAATCCCGTGAGCGATCCCGCGTTGTCTATGATAAATTTACTCACATATCCTCCTGTTCAAACGCACGGCGGCTTTGGAAACGCCGCCGGCACATTATTATATCCCAACTCAAGACGAGAGTTCAACCCGCCGCCTCCGCGCGCGGTCTCCGCACGACGATCTCCGCACGAAGCCGCCGCACGGGCTATGAACCGCGCGACAGGCAGAGGTGAAGCACGAAAGTGCAAACAGCGACAAATCAATGTCATTGTAACGGTGTCAAAACAAAATTATCGAAAAAAAGGACTGGACAACATATTCTGAAAGGTGTATGCTATTCTTG
>JAISZM010000007.1 GCA_031269205.1 Eubacteriales Family XIII. Incertae Sedis bacterium
CTCTATGTCCGTCGTGGCGTTCGAGTAGTGCGCAAGCTCCTCTTTGCTGTGGTCGCGCAGACGTATATTCCCCTCCTTCATGCCGAGGGCGAGCAGGAAATCGTTACAGTATCTCTTCCAGTAGTCGAACCACTCGAGGTCGGTCCCCGGCGCGCAGAAGAACTCGAGCTCCATCTGCTCGAACTCGCGCGTGCGGAATATGAAATTGCCGGGCGTGATCTCGTTGCGAAAGGACTTGCCGATCTGCGCGATGCCGAAGGGTATCTTCCTGCGTGCGCTGCGCTGCACGTTGCGGAAGTTCACGAAGATGCCCTGCGCGGTTTCCGGACGTAGGTATATCTCGTTTCGGGAATCCTCCGTAACCCCGGCGTGAGTACGGAACATGAGGTTGAATTGCCGAATGCCCGTGAAGTCGCTCTTGCCACAGACGGGACACTTGACGGCCTTCTCCGAGATGAACGCCTCCATCTCATCGTTTGACCAACCGTCGACGGCGCTCTGCGCGCCATCCTGTCCGCCGCCCTTAGCTCCATCCTTTTCAAGGTAATTCTCGATCAGGTCGTCCGCGCGAAACCGCGACTTGCACGACCTGCAGTCGATCAGCGGATCGGCGAAACCTCCCGCGTGACCCGACGCTACCCAGACCTCCCTGTTCATGAGGATTGCCGAGTCGAGACCGACGTTGTAGGGCGACTCCTGCACGAACTTGCGCCACCACGCCTTCTTGATGTTGTTCTTCAGTTCGGCCCCGAGCGGACCGTAATCCCAACTGTTCGCAAGCCCTCCGTATATGTCGGATCCGGGGTAGATGAAACCTCTGTTCTTACAGAGAGCCACGAGTTTTTCCATAGTAAATACGTTATCAGCCATAAACCTCCCTTATTGCTTGTCTTTGTCCCCAGTGCCGCCCGCGCGGGCGGCGTCTCCACGCGTCTATTCTTTTCTGCCGACAAGCTCGCTCGCGACATCCTTCACGGCCTCGCCGAGTTCCCCAGCCTTCTCCTTGACCTCGCCGGCCGCCTCAGACGCGTCCTCGACCCGCTGCTTCGCCGCGGTCCACATCTCGTCCACCGTGTCCTTGAAGTCCTCGGGGTTCAGTTGCTCCACCGTCTGCTTCGTCTTTCCCACGGCCTCCTGCACCTTGACGCTCACGTTACCTGCTACCTGCGCGCCTTTGTCCTTGACGGCGTCCACCACCTGGCCGCCCTTTTCGACCGCGTCGCTGAACTTGTCCGTGGCTTTCTCCGTGATGTCGATGACCTGCCCGTCGTCGAGAACGAGCTCAATCTTGTACTTCAGTCCAAAGCATACGACCGTGCCGATGAGCGCGGCCCACGGCGCGATGAGCGCCCCGACGACGGTCGCGTTGACGGGCATGTTCATCAGCACGTCCTCATCCTTAGAAATGACGATCTTCGTCACGTTTCCCTTGCGGACGTAGTCCTTGATGACGTCGAGTATGTCCGTGGACTTGCCTATGACCTTCGCCGCGCCGCTGCGGTTGATCGCTTCCTCGATGCCGATGATCGCGTCCACGACATTGCCGTCCGCCGCCTCGAGCGCCTCCTTCGCGTCCTTGTAGCTCACCGCGGTCCTGTCCTTCACCAATTCGATTTTTTCAAGTGTGATATCCATAATAGACCTCCGTTCAAACCATCAATAAAGCCTCGCTCTTCAAGTTTCCTATATCCAAGTGCACCTCCGCGAAACGCAGGAGAGCGCCTATGACCGCGCCCGCCATGTCCTCGTCGAGAGCCAATGCCGCCATCCCTTCCATGGGATTTCCCGTCAGATAGGCCAACGCTTCAAGTGTATCAAATCCAAGGGAAGAAAACAACTTATCGTGTGCAAAATTCTCCGCGTCGGGCAAGACTCCCGCGAACTCGAGCGCCTTCACGAGCCACGCCGCCGTGAGCGTGCGGTACGCCCTGCTCCTGCCCTCGGTCATCTCGAGGAATCTCGACGTCGCCAGCCACAGTTCCGGCGCGGGCGCCTCCTCCGGGAGCATCCGGCCCGCAAACTCGAGCACGAGCGAGGCGTTCACGTATTTTTCATAATCCTCACCTATGGAATAATAGGAGTTCACGGCCTCCGCCGATGAGATGTTCGTGTAGCCCCTGTTGCGCCTGAGCGTGTAACGCCCGTGCGTGAACGGCCTTATGGCTATCGCTGATTTGCCTCTGCCGCGCTCCGAGATGTTCGTGCCCGCGCTGACCTTGCCGTATCTGTCCGTGAACAGCGATATCATGCGCCGACCCTTCAGTGCCTTCGTCTGCCGCAGCACGATGCCCTCACATTCGCCGATCATCCGGTTTCCGTCCCCCCGTCAATCCGTGTGCCCATATCCGAGCGAGCCGAGCATGAAGTCGCTGTCGCGCCAACCCGGCTTGACCTTCACCCAGAGTTCGAGAAAGACCTTCGTGCCGAGCAGCCTTTCGATGTCCTCGCGCGCGCTCTTGCCTATGCCCTTCAGCTTGCGCCCGTCCTTGCCGATAATGATGCCCTTGTGCGACTTCTTCTCCGTGTATATGAGTGCGGATATGCGCGTAATATCTTGCTTCTCTTCATACTTCTCGATCTCGATGGCGACGCCGTGGGGTATCTCGTCCCTGAGGTAGTGCAGCGCCTTCTCCCGGATGATCTCGCAGACGAGGAAGCGCTCGGGCCGATCCGTGATCATGTCCTCCGGGAAGTAGCGCACTCCCTCGGGCATGAGTTTTTTCAGGGTGGCGACGACCGCGCCCACGTTCAGCCCTTCCGTGGCGGTCGTGCCGATGATTTCGGTAAAGACGCCCGACCCCTCCCACCGTTCGTAGGTGCGCTTGAACTCATCGGGCGTCATGAGGTCCGTCTTGTTGATCACGAGTATCTTAGGAGCTTTGAGGGCGCGAAGTTTTTCGAGCAGCGTGTCGACTCCGAAATCTTCCTCTTTCCCGACGGGTCGGTCGATGAGCATCAGCGCCGCGTCCGCGTCCGGCAACGCGCCGAGAGCCGCCCCCGCCATATATTCCCCGAGCTTGTTCCTCGGCGCGATAAAACCCGGCGTGTCGATGAACACGATCTGACAGTCGTCGTCGTTGTAGACGCCGCGTATGCGGTTTCGCGTAGTCTGCGGTCGGTCGGCCGTAATGGCGATCTTCTCGCCGACGACGGCGTTGAGCAAGGTGGATTTCCCCACGTTGGGCCGCCCGACGATAGCGACAAACCCCGCCTTCATTTCGCCTCCTCCGTTCGCGCATCGCGCATCGCGGCCTCTTCGGCGGCGCGCATCGCGCCGCGATCTTCTTCCGTTTCGTGGTCGTAACCGAGCAGGTGGAGCAGGCCGTGTACGAAGAGGTAGACGAACTCGCGCTCCGCGCCGTGTCCGTATTCCTCCGCCTGTTCGTGGGCGCGCTCGGAACAGACGACGATGTCGCCGAGAAGCGCCGGACCCGTACCCCCGTCCGCCATGGCCGGGTTTTCCGTCCCCGCGCCGCAATCCTCCTGAGGGAAGGACAGCACGTCCGTGACCTCGTCCCTGCCTCTGTGTTCTCTGTTCAGCGACCTGATCCGCGCGGGCGTCGCGAACACGAGGCTGATCTCGGCGTTCCCGACGCCGTGCGCGCGCGCCGCGGCGAGTCCCGCCGCGCGCATCTTCGCGAGTATGCCGGCCGAAGGGAGTTCGGGCGAATCGGGATCGTAGGACAGATCTATCATCATTTCCCGCGCGGCTTGCCCTTCCCGCCCGCCGATCCTTTCCTTTTATCGAAAGAGGGTGGACGAACCTTTCTTCCCGAAGCGGGCGACCCGCTTTTCGCGCCCGCGCCCGGCGGCCTGCCCTTGGTCGGGGGATTCCACGACCTGTCCGTGCCGCCCGCGCCCTTCTCCGAGCGCTTCTCATAACGCTCATACGCGTTTATTATCTTTTTCACCAGGGAATGACGCACAACGTCGCGGTCGTTCAGGCGGCAAAACTCCATGCCCTCGACCCCGTCGAGCACGCGTTCAGCGTGCAGCAACCCCGAAAGCCTGCCCTCGGGCAGATCTATCTGCGTCACGTCTCCCGTCACGACGACCCTGGAGCCGAAGCCCATGCGCGTCAGGAACATCTTCATCTGCTCGCGCGTCGTGTTCTGCGCCTCGTCGAGGATGATGAACGAATTGTCGAGGGTGCGGCCGCGCATGTAGGCGAGCGGGACGACCTCTATCGTCTCGTTTTCCTTCAGCCGCAGCGCCGTGTCGCGGCCCATGATCTCGTAGAGCGCGTCGTAGAGCGGACGCAGGTAGGGATCGACCTTCTCCTGCAGGTCGCCCGGCAGGAAGCCGAGCCGTTCGCCGGCCTCGACGGCCGGTCGCGCGAGGATTATCTTCTCCACTTCCTTGTTCTTGTACGCGCTGACCGCCATCGCCACGGCGAGATAGGTCTTGCCCGTGCCGGCCGGCCCGATGCTGAACACTATCTCCCGATTACTGATCGCCTCGATGTAGTCCCTCTGCCCGCGCGTCTTCGCCTTGATAGGCTTGCCGCGGTGCGTGAACGCTATGATGTCGCGGCTGAAATCCGAGTCCGCGTAGGACGAACCCTCCGCGTGCAGGCTTATCACGTATTCGAGCTTCTGCTTGTCGATGGACTCTCCGTTGTCCAATATCCAAAAGAGGTCTCCGATGACGTCGCGCGCCTCGGCGGCGCGCCCGCCGCTCAGCACTATCTCGTCGCTGCGCAGGACCGCTTCAACCCCGAAGTGCGTCTCGATGGCCTTGAGGTTCGCGTCCATGCTGCCGAACAGCTCCCCCGTGTCGCGTTCCCCGTCAAGGCCGATACGGATCACCTCGATAAAATCATTTTCCAAACATCTCTCCTTTTCAATTATCGAATAATTAAAATCTGCCTTGAGGTTTGGCTCAAAGCAGATGACGTTTCAGGTTCCCTTAGTATTTTCGAGCCTTTTTTCTGGCGGCTTCCGATTTCTTCTTGCGCTTCACGCTCGGTTTCTCGTAATGTTCCCTCTTGCGCAATTCGGACATAACGCCGTCGCGCGCGCAGGAGCGTTTGAACCGCTTCAGAGCGCTCTCGAGGCTCTCGTTCTCTCTGACAATGACCTGTGCCAACTTCGTCACCTCCTTTTTGCGTCAACTCCGGCATTAACGTCCACTGGTCGCCGCGACGCCTCCGGAACGGGGAGCCTGTCCCCATCGTCTGAATCCAGCGACCGCGCAACAGAAGTATTATATATCCGAAACCGCCGCCATTGCAAGCGATTTCGCAAAACCGGACGACATCAGGCCTTTTCGGCCTTTTCGAGCGCGGCGAGCTTCACGCATACCTCGAAGACGTCCATCGTCTTGTCGAGTTCATCGAGAGAGGGGAAGCTCGGAGCCAGGCGCAGGTTGCTGTCCTTCGGATCCTCCCCGTAGGGGAAGGTCGCTCCTGCGGGAGTCAGCACGACGCCCGCCTCCTT
Source organism: Eubacteriales Family XIII. Incertae Sedis bacterium (assembly GCA_031269205.1). Lineage (GTDB taxonomy): Bacteria > Bacillota > Clostridia > Peptostreptococcales > Anaerovoracaceae > JAIRPC01. The sequence goes on from JAISZM010000007.1 coordinate 5,439, forward strand.
CGCGATAGCTACGACCCTTTTCGCGCAGCCCTCAGGCACGTCGACGGAGATGAAATAGCCTCCGAGCGGGCGCTTGTAGGAGATCAACCCTGTCCCTTCAAACCCGGAATCAAGCCGATCCAAGACGAGTTCAAATTTGGGGCGGAGCACCGCCGCGAGTCTCTCCATGTGAAGGCGTACCTTTTCAGCTTTCCCTTCGAAGAAATTGACCGTACGCAGCTGGGATATCTTGTCGAAGCCTATCGTCTGTTTCCTCAGATGGGCTTTCATGCGTTCCACGGTTCTCGAACCCGCCGCTACCAGTCCTACCCCGCTACCGGGAAAGTTCACTTTGGATGTCGAGAAGAAAGAGACGGCGCGTTCGGGGTAACCCGCCTCGCGACACGCGGAGAGTATGTCCGGCGCCCTGTGTTCATCCCAGAGATGATGTACGCCGTAAGCGTCGTCCCAGAGGATGCGAAAATCCGGCGCGGCCGTCTTCATGCGGGCAAGGCGGGCGGCTTTTTCCTTCGAAATGATCTGGCCGGTGGGATTGGAATAGAGCGGCACTATCCAGATGCCCTTGATCGAGGGATCGGCGACCACGAGCTTCTCCGTCTCATCCATATCCGGGCCGTCGTCGCACATCGGGACGGTTATCGGTTTCGCGCCAAAATCTATGGTGAGATTGAAGTGTCTGTCGTAGCCGGGTACGGGGCAGATGATTTTCACAGAATGCTCTCTGTGCCACGGCTTACAGTCCATGACGCCCATTCCGTCAGGCGCGCCGAACAGGTAAAACAGGGCAAAGGTGTTATACATATGCGTGAGACTCGAATTACCGCCGACTATCATGTTCTCCACCGGTATGCCGAGCAGATCCGAAAAGAGCTTTTTCAATTCGGGAAGTCCGTCAAGCACCCCGTAGTTGCGCACATCCGTCCCATCCTCGGCGCGGTAGTCATCCAGGGCGCCGAGAAGACCGTTCGACATATCGAGCACATCGGAGCCGGGTTTGCCCCGGGAAAGATCGAGACTGAGACCGAGAGCCTTCAACTCCTCGTATCTCGACCTGTTCAGCGCAAGCAGTTTCTGTAGCTCGTCACGCTTGAGTTCGCTCCATATAGGCACTTTTGTTCACCCCGTTTCGTCCCGTCATAAGATATCTGTTCGCGCGCAGGAGCGCGGGCGCCGCGCTCTCACGTACGCGTCGCTATGTCGATGATGTCGCCGATGATCGCGCTGCCCGTCGGCAGCGGACCTGCGCCCTTGCCGTAGAGCATCGTTTCCCCGAGGATGTTGCCCCTGAGGTAGATCGCGTTGAACTCGTTGTTTACGCCTGCGAGCGGATGCTCCGCGTCCAACCGGGCGGGAGCGACAGAGCAGACGACCTTGCCGTCTTCGCGGGTGGCGCGCGCCACCAGCTTGATGACTTTGCCTTCAGCCTTCGCCTGCGCGATATCCTCCGGCGTCACCCCCGTGATGCCGATCGTCGGGATATCCTCGACCTTGACGCGGTCGCCGAAGCAGAGGGAAATGAGGATCGACAGTTTGTTCGCCATGTCGACGCCCTCCACGTCCGCCGTAGGATCCGCCTCCGCAAAGCCTCTTTCCTGCGCCTCTTTGAGTACATCCGCGTAGGAGCGGCCAGCCTGCGTCATCTGCGTGAGGATGAAATTGGTCGTGCCGTTCACGATGCCGGTGACCTCCTCAATCTGGTTGGATCGAAGCACCGTCGTGATCGCGTTTATCACCGGGATGCCGCCGCCCACGCTGGCTTCGAAGCGGAAGAGGACGCCCGCTTCCTTAGCCGTACCGATCAGCTGCTCATAATTCGCCGCGATTGCCGCCTTGTTGGCTGTCACAACGTGTTTGCCGTGCCTCATCGCTTCCAGCATGAAAGTCGTCGCCGGCTCAATGCCCCCGATCAACTCGACCACGACATCAATGGAAGGATCCTGAAAGACCTCCATGCGATCCGGCGTGAAGAGCGACCTGTCCGGACTGACCGGACGCGGGCGATCGATATCCACTTCGATGATTTTGGCGACCTTCAGATCCAGTCCCGTTTCCGCCGCAATGGCGCCGTGGTTGACCTCCAATCCCTGATATGTTCCGACGCCGATATTGCCAAAACCCATGATGGCGATATTTACTGTTTTCATGCTACCGTTCCTCCCTTTCCTCTCCTTACCCTGCTCTACGCTGTCACTCTATCCAGTACGAGCTGCGCGATCTGAACCGCGTTCGTCGCGGCGCCTTTGCGTATATTGTCCGCGACACACCAGATGTTAAGACCGTTATCGACCGAAAAGTCGCGCCGCACGCGGCCGACATAGACCTCGTCCGTCCCCGCCGCCTCACGCGCCAGAGGATAGACGTTATGTACCGGATCATCTTTCAGCGTGATCCCAGGCGAGTCCGCAAAGAGCTTCTTGACGTCCCCCACCTCGAACGGAACCTTGAGTTCGATGTTGATGGACTCGCTATGCGAATTGAAGACGGGCGCCCGCACCGTCGTCGCCGTCACCGCTATGGAATCGTCGTCCAGTATCTTGTGCGTCTCATTGATCATCTTCATCTCTTCTTTTGTGTAGCCATTTTCCTCGAAAACGTCGATATGCGGCAGACAGTTGCCCGCGATCGGATGCGGATAAGCGCTGCACAAATCGTTGCCCTTCAAGCCTTCCGACAGTTCGTGAATACCTTTGACACCGGATCCGGATACCGCCCGATAGGTCGAGTAGACGACACGCTTCAGTCCGTATCTGTCATGTAGCGGCTTCAGCGCCACCACCGCCTGTATCGTAGAGCAGTTCGGATTCGCGATGATCCTCTTCTTGTCGAAGGCCTCGAACGCCGTCTGTGGGTTGACTTCCGGCACGACGAGCGGGACGCCCGGATCCATGCGCCACTGGCTGCTGTTGTCTACGACGAGGATACCGCGCGCCGCCGCGATGGGCGCGAAATGCTCTGATGGACCGCCGCCGGCGGAGAAAAGCGCGATGTCGATGTCCTTACCGTCAAACGACTGATCGCTGATCCCTTCAACGCGGTAATCCCGGCCGTCGAAGGTGAGCGTCTTTCCGTCCTCATCGGGAGCGGCGAACATAGAGACTTTATCATAGGGGAATTTTCTTTCTTCGAGAACTTTCAGGAATGTCGTTCCGACCATTCCGGTCGCGCCGACGATAGCAAGATTTGGTTTTCTGCTCATCTTTTTTCCCTCCGCTTCACTACCTATACGAGCGATATGAAATTGATTATTCACCCGCTACGGGGTACAATTTATTATAACACACGAGCAGAGCCGCGCGTGCTTTGCGACGAAGAAGGGCGTACAACAGCCGTAGGGAAGCGCGTCGTCAAGTTCGTGGAGCGATATTATCGTCAGGTGGAATTTCAGGAGGGAAAGATGGGCGTCATCACAGCAAAATTCGGCGGTTCATCCGTAGCGGACGCGGCGCAGATACGCAAGACGAAAGACATTGTCATGAGCCGTTCGAACCGCCGTTACGTGGTCGTTTCCGGCCCCGGGAAACGGTCGAGTGAAGATGAAAAAGTCACCGACCTGCTCTATAGATACCAGGGACTCGCGGCAGCAGGCGACGAGAACGGCGCAGCCGCGGTATTCTCCGTCATCGAGGAACGTTTCATAGGGCTAAAAAGGGAACTGGCCGCCTCTGTGGACATCGAATCCGCCCTCGCGAAGGTGGCGGCCGATCTGACAGCCGGCGCGAGCGCCGACTACGCGGCCAGCCGCGGAGAGTTTCTGAACGCGCAGTTGATTGCCGCTTTCTACGGTTACGACTTCGTGGATGCGGCGGGCCTCGTGCTTTTTGACGAGGACGGAAACTTCCTCGCTGAGAAGACGAACGCGGCGTTGTCGGAGGAACTCGCGAAGCATGAACGCGCCGTCGTGCCGGGCTTTTACGGCACGTGGCCAGACGGCAGCCCGAAGACGTTCTCCCGGGGAGGCAGCGACGTCACCGGAGCGCTCGTCGCCCGCGCCGTACAGGCGGATGTCTACGAGAACTGGACGGACGTATCCGGCTTCCTCATGACCGATCCGCGCGTCGTGAAAAATCCTCACCCCATCCCTGTGATCTCCTATCGCGAACAGCGGGAGCTGTCCTCCATGGGCGCGTCCGTCCTGCATGAGGACGCGGTGACGCCGGCGCGTCTCGCGGGAATCCCGATCAACATCCGTAATACGAACGCGCCGGACGAGGCCGGAACGATGATCGTCTCGGACGACGCGCCGGAGGCCGTGTCGCCGGGCGTGCGGGGAATTTCGGGCAAGAAGGGGTATGCGGCTCTGCGCGTCTACAGGAACGCGGCGGGCGGCGGCGCGCGCATCCTGGCGCCGATATTTGCCGTCGCGTCGCAACGCGGGATTCAGCCGGATTTCGCGCTGTCCGCGGTGGACGCCGCAACGCTGTATTTCGCGGACGGGGCGGATGCCTCAGCCTTGGCCTCCGCCCTCGAAAAGGAGTCCTCTGAAACGCGCGCGGAAGAGACGACCGTCGCCGGGGGAATCACGCTCATCGCGGTGGTCGGAAACGGCGTCGGCGCCGATCCCGGCGCCGCGGCGAAGGCCACCGCCGCGCTGGCGGAGGGGGGGATCAAATCTTACGGCGCCTGTTTCAGCGTCAGCGAAACAAACCTCCTAGTCGGCGTGGCGGACAGAGACTATGAAGCGGCGTTAAACGCTCTCTACGCGAAGTTCTCGTAAGCCGAAAAATCTTCATCAACGCTCCGGATGAGCGCTTTCGCGGGGGACGGCGTGTGTCGTCACCTCTATGTTTCGCTTGGAAACATTCTTCGCGAGCAACCCCTTGACGCTGATCGTGAGTTCGCCGATCCCGACGCCAGTGATGTGCGACGCCTCGGCGCGGAAAGCCCTGTCGATATCCTCACAGACCTTGGTCACGCTCGAGCCGAAACGCACGAGGATATAGATGGTGACGTTCAGCGCGTCGTCCTTGAACGCGGCGTCGACTATCGCGTCGTCGGCCGCGCCCGATGCGCCTTCGCCGCGAAGCTGCCTACCCTTCACATCCGAAGGCACGGCCCGGCCGTCCGTCGCCTCTATGGCTCGCCGCGCGATGGAGCCGATGATGTTCTCGCCGTAACGAATCCTGCCCCTGTCGGTTTTCTCCTTGAAAAACATAGAGCTATTCTATCACAAGAGAGCCGACGCGTCGCCACAATCGAAAACTATTACCCCGGCAGCGAACAGCAGGGGTGATATAAAAACAGGAACGTACCTTCTACGCTCCTGCCGGAATATCGCTGCGTACCGCCTACCGATGATGTGGATTGCGGATGGAACCTACAAGACGCGCGTGACCTTGCCGGAACGGATGCAGCTCGTGCAGACCTTGATACGTTTCGGCGTGCCGCCTTCGTTGATCTTGACGGTCTGGATATTCACGTTCCACTTTCTTCTCGTATGGCGGTTCGAGTGGGAGACGTTGTTTCCGGACGCCTGCCCCTTTCCGCATATAGCGCATTTCCTTGACATTTCGCACCTCCTTGCGTTTGCTCCTATCGTACAGACCCTGCCCGTGACATCGCGCACAGGCGGCGACGTCGCGGTTTATACTCAATCAGGGTTTTTCCTTTCTTCAAAACACGCAAAGAATATGATACCATAGGAAAATATGCGACGCAAGGAAGAGTTGAAAACTTTTTTACACGCGCCCCGAACGCCCGGAGTCTAGGGGCGGGGGAGCAAACGTTAACCTACTATCCTTCAGCTTCAAGGAGCGATGATGTGAACTATGGCATTTGATTTTCAGATAATAGAGAGCGACGGCGTCACGGCGGCCCGCGCGGGGCGGCTCACCACTCCGCACGGAGCGGTTGACACGCCTGTCTTCATGCCGGTGGGGACGCAGGCGACGGTCAAAGCGCTGACGCCCGAACAGGTGGCGGGCGCGGGCGCGAAGATCATCCTCGCGAACACCTACCATCTCTTTCTGCGCCCGGGAGCGGAGGTGGTTGCGGGCGCGGGCGGGCTACACGGCTTCATGAACTGGGACGGTCCTCTGCTCACGGACAGCGGAGGATTCCAGGTGTTCAGTCTCGCGGACTCGCGCAAGGTGAGCGAGGATGGCGTGACCTTCCGCTCCCACATCGACGGATCGAAACAGATACTGACGCCTGAGACATCCATAGAGGTGCAACACGCGCTCGGCGCCGACATCATCATGGCGTTCGACGAGTGTTCGGCCTATCCCTCGGAACGCGCCTACGCGGAGGAAGCGCTCGCGCGCACGACGCGCTGGCTCGCGCGCTGTGTCGACGAGCACAATCGCTCGGGCGACAAGGACAGACAGGCTCTTTTCGGCATCATGCAGGGCGGCGCGTACCACGACCTGCGACGCAGGAGCGCTGAGGAGATCACCGCTCACGACTTGCCCGGCTACGCGATAGGCGGCCTGGCCGTCGGCGAGCCGAAGGACGTGATGTACGACATGTTGGACGACTGCGTAGACCTGTTGCCCAGGGACAGGCCGCGTTATCTGATGGGCGTCGGCAGCCCCGACGACATCCTCGAAGCCGTCGCGCGCGGCGTCGATATGTTCGATTGCGTGATTCCCACGCGCGAAGCGCGGCACGGCGACGCGATGACCGCGAGGGGCAGGATCAACATCAAGAATGCGCGGTTCGAACGTGACTACGGCCCGCTCGACGCGGAATGCGACTGTTATACGTGCAGGAATTACACGCGCGCCTACCTGCGCCACCTGTTCAAGGCCGGGGAGATGCTGTCGGCGACGCTGCTGTCCCTGCACAACATTCGCTTCCTCACGCGCCTCATGGAACGCGTGAGAGCATCCATCAAGGACGGCTCGTTCACAAAACTCAAAGCGGATTTGTTATTTTACTATTACGGCGCGCGGAAATAAGCTTTCGGTGAGCGGCCCGCCTCAGAGCCAGAGGTCTATCCCTTTGGCCTGACGCTGTTTCCGCGACAAATGTAGTATAATGAGAACAAAGGAGAGCACATGCCCATACTGGTACCGAACGGCCTACCCGCATACGACATACTCAACGAAGAAAACATCTTCGTCATGTATAAGGATGTCGCGACGAAGCAGGACATCCGCCCGCTGAAAATCGGAATCGTCAACCTCATGCCCGTCAAAGAGATCACGGAGACGCAGCTGATACGTATGCTCGCAAACACTCCGCTGCAGGTCGATCTGCAGCTGCTGACCCTGTCGTCGCACACGTCCAAGAACACGGATCCGCTGCACATGGAGAACTTCTACATCACGTTCGACAAGATACGGGACGAGCGCTTCGACGGCCTTATCATCACGGGGGCGCCGATCGAGACGCTGCCGTTCGAGGAGGTCGACTACTGGCAGGAACTGACGGAAATCATGGATTACTCGCTCTCGAACGTGTTCAGCACGCTGCACCTGTGCTGGGGTTCGCAGGCCGCGCTCTACCACCACTTCGGCATAGAGAAGCGGTTGCTCCCGAAAAAACTCTTCGGCGTGTACGAACACAACGTCGTAGACAAGAGATCCGAGTTTGTGCGCGGCTTCGACGAGTTCTTCTATGCTCCGCACTCCCGCTACACGGACATCCCGCGCGCGGCTGTGGCGGCCGAGCCGCGCCTGAACATCCTCGCCGAGTCAGACGAGGCGGGCATCCACATCGTCGCCACGACGGACAAGCGCATGGTGTTCCTGCAGGGGCATTTCGAATACGACTGGAACACGCTGAAGATAGAATACGACCGCGACTGCGAGAGGGGACTCGACCAGGCGATACCCGTCAACTATTTCAAGGACGACGATCCCTCGAAATGGATCGTCATGAAGTGGAGCAGTCACGCCAATCTGTTCTTCGCGAACTGGCTGAATTACGTCTATCAGATGACGCCGTTCGATCTCGCCAATCTCGACCGGTATTGGAAGGCGGCCGGTATTTGAGTCTCTATCCGAACGACTCTGATTGTCCGCACGCCGACGTCTGCGGCGGGTGCGCTTACCGGGGCGTTCCGTATTCGGAGCAGCTTTCGATAAAAAAAACGGAGACGCTCGCTTTTTTGAGCGAAGCGGGCGTTTCGGTCAATGTCGTTGACGACGGACGCGAAAGCCCGAAAGGCGACAGCGTCGAACGTGGCGGTGGTGCGGGGTATTTCTCCGGCGTGACACCCGCGCCGCGAACGTCGGCCTATCGCAACAGGATGGATTACAGCTTCGGCGACGAGGTGAAGGATGGGTCAATGACGCTCGGGCTTCATAGGCGCGGCAGCTATATGTCCGTCATCGATACGGAGGGCTGTCTCATCGTGCCGCCGGACTTCAACGTGCTGCGCGCCGCCGTCCTCGCATGGGCGCTCGCGTCGGGTCACACGTTCTGGCACAAACGCTCGCGCAGCGGATTTTTGCGCAATCTCGTGCTGAGGCGCGGAGAAGCCACGGGGGAACTCATCGTAAACCTCGTCACCACGTCCGCCGAGAAACTCGAAGAGAACGCCTTCTCGGAGATGATAGCGAATCTGCCCCTTGAAAGCGGGCTTGCCGGCGTCATGCACACGATATACGACGGGCGCGCCGATACGGTGGCCTGCGATTCCATGAAAATCCTGCGTGGCAGGGATCACTATTTCGATGAGATGCTCGGCCTGCGCTTCCGGGTCAACGCTCTCTCTTTTTTTCAGACGAACACCTCGGCCGTGGAGGCCATGTTCGCGGAGACGTTCTCCCTGCTGCCGGAACTCGGCGACAAACAGGTCTTCGATATCTACTGCGGAACGGGGGCGATATCTCTCGCTCTGGCCCGGCGCGCGCTGTCCGTGACAGGCGTCGAAATCATACCCGAGTCGGTGGCGGCGGCGAAGGAGAACGCCGCGTTGAACGACATAGCAAACTGCCGCTTTATCCTCGGCGACGCGCTCGAAGCGTTGGAATCCCTGAATGAGCGTCCAAACATGCTCGTCGCGGATCCGCCACGCATGGGAATGCACCCGAAGGTTCTGAAAAAGGTCATGTCCTACGGGCTACCCGAGCTGCTCTATATCAGCTGCAATCCTAAGACGTTCGCGCGCGACATGGCGGCGATGCAGACGGCGGGTTATCGATTGGACGCGCTCCGCGCCTACGACAATTTTCCGTTCACAAGGCACACGGAACTGGTCGCGCACATAGCTAGGCGATAAAATCCGAAAGGTGTTATCGCCCTACGCTTCGGCTGTCCAGAGGCCGTGCAGGTTGCAGTATTCGTACGCTCTGAGGGGAGCGTTCACGTCGTCGACCGTGAATGTCGCCTCGGGGACTTCAGCCGGCGCGAGAGCCGCCCGCTGTGTGACATTCCCCTGCGCGATCACAATCCACTGGATATAATGCTCCTCGATCATGGGATGAGGAACGCTGCCGACCTTGACCGTGACCTTGTCGCCGTCACGCTCGACGACGGGGACGTGCTTCTCCCGCGCCGCGTCCGTCGTGTTAGCGACGAGCAGTTCCATCGGCTCGCCACAACAGATCGGAACGACTTTCGCGTCCTGAATGACGTCGAAAATATTTCCGCAATGGTTGCATCTGTAGAATTTCATTTCGTTCATTGGAACCTCCTATGCAGTTTCTGCACCTCTGTCCGCTCTCTCTACCTAATAGAAGTATACCATACCGGCGAAGCGCCGAAGCAATTCCGCGCCACTCACAAGTCGCTCATAGCTTTGTGAGATATTCCAATATCACATTAGCTGGTATCGCGGCCTCTCCCTTAGAGAACTGTTCCCCCGTGGTCTCCTTGTCGTTCACGGTGATTCCTATGTTCAGCACGGTCGCGTCGCCCGCGTACTTTCCGAGCGGACTCACCGCGTCCGACACGCCATACGACGCGTCGTCTCCGGTAGCCTCGAGGTATGCTTCTCCGAGCGCAACCGCCGCGCCTGCCGTACTCGACGCGTCAGCCGACATTCCTCGTTGCGCGTCGCCTCCCGCGCTTTCATCGCTTGAGACATATGCGCCGCCAAAGCCCGGTATCTCGCCCGTCGCCCTCACGGGAACACCGCTGAGGCGCTCAAACGCGAACTGCTCGCTGACGGCCTGTTTCACGTTCTCCGCATCGTGGCCGACCACGGCGATGCCGCAGTCAAAGGACATCGGCGTGAGGGATATCTCGCCTATGTTTACGACCGCCGCCAGGTCGTCCGACTCCGTCGTGCCGATGCTCATGAGTCCGTAGATATAGGTCAAAGCCTTCGATACGTCGTCCTCGCCTATGACCGACGAGGGGAGCGTCGTCTCAATCATCTTGACCTCGGCGCCACCGTCCGCACCGCCCGCGGCGGCGACAGCCTCCTCCGCGATATCGTCGAATATCCTGCGGAACTGCCGCTCCTCGTAGTCGACGAGGACGACGGTGGCCTGCGCTTCCGCTGGCGTCAGGCAGGCGTCCGAACCTCCGGAAAAGTCGCTGAGGCCATACACGCAGCCCGCGCTCTTTGTCTCCGTGAGTATCCGGGCGACGATGGAAATAGGATTCACGTAACCGTCCTCATCCTCGCCTCTCCCCACGCCCGCGGGTCTGGATGGAAATCCCGAAGCGGCTATCACGTAAGCCCTGCCGTTGCCGGCGTTCGCCGCGACCGCGGAACACGAGGCTTCCAGCAGGGTCGCCGTCGGCGCTCCGGTCAGTATCACGCCCGTATCGGAGACACCTATCTCTATCACCACGGCGTCCTCTGGAACATCGAAGCTATCGGCGGTTGCGCCGGACTCCTGAGGCGCCAGCGCGTCAGCCGCTCGCGCCGAACCATCGCCGATCGCGAAATACGCTGTTATGTCCCCGTGTCTCACGGCGCGCTTCAACACGGCGAGTATCGTGGCGGCGCCGATCGCGCCGTCGGCGCCCATCGACGTACCCTCCGCGCGCACGTTTTCATCGGACGGCTCAAGCCGTACGCCGTCGGTGTACGGGTCGAAAGATTTCGACCGATCGTTGATGATGTCGGCGCCCGTGTACGCTATGAGAACCAAGGGGCGCGCCTCCTCCATTCCCGCCGTGGCAGCCGCACGCATGACGACGTTTCCTCTCGCGTCTCCCCGCGCGTCGACGCCGAGTATCTCGGCCTGTTCGAGCAGATAGTCGTCTATCCCGTCGGGATAGGAGGGACCTGAACGCGGAAACGTGAGCAAATCCTGATAATATCCGAGGATGTCCGATTCGGAGGCCCGCGCCTGTTCTTCCGTCTTCGCGCCGACCTTCTCGCAACCCGACAGCGTGAAGATGAACAGTATGCAGAAGGCGAGGACAAAGGGCGCAAAGACGACAGCGAACCGCCCGCCGCGACGCGTCATCTGTTCAAACGCGCACACCGAACCCTTCGGCAAACTCGACGGTATCTTCCCGTTTCGTGTTTTACAGACAGATGTTTTATCAAACATAACGAAGAATATTATATATTTTTGGCCGTGCGCTTGTCCATACCGCCCCGGGGTAATATGAACATCGCGTCGCCGTAACTGAAGAAGCGGTAGCGGTTTGCCCTCGCTTCGGCGTAGGCTTCCAGGATTCTCTCACGACCCGCGAAGGCGCTTACAAGCATCAGGAGCGTGGACTTGGGAAGGTGAAAGTTCGTGATGAGCGCGTCGCAAATTCTGAAGGTAAAGCCGGGGTATATGAAGATGTCCGTCTCGCAGAAGCCGGCCTTTACAGGCACCCTGCCGCCATCCGCCGCCGCGCTCTCGAGCGCGCGCACGACCGTCGTGCCCACGCACACAACCCTGCGACCCTCGGTCTTCGCGGCGTTCACCGCGCGCGCGGCATCCTCGGGAATGACGTAGCGCTCCGCGTGCATGTGGTGCTCCTCTACGAGATCGGTCTTGACGGGCATGAACGTCCCGAGACCGACCTCGAGCGTCACCGGCACGACGACGACGCCCTTCATGCGCAAGGTGGCGAGCAAACTCTCGGTAAAATGCAGTCCGGCCGTCGGAGCGGCGACGCTGCCCGGTTCGTTCGCGTACACGGTCTGATAGCGCTCGGCGTCGAGCGGCTCGTCCTCGCGCCCTATGTAAGGCGGAAGGGGCACGTGCCCTATCCGCTCCACGATGTCGCCGAAGCTCCCTTTGAACGTGAAGCGCGCGAGCCTGCATCCGTCGGGCAGGACGCCGAGCATCTCCGCAGACAGTCCGTCGCCGAAGACCACGCGCTGCCCCTTCTTCAGGCGTTTCGCGGGGCGCGCGAGCACCTTCCAGTCCTCGGAATAATGATTCGGCATTCCGTCCTTTCGAATGAGAAAGAGTTCGACGCGCGCGCCCGTACCCTCTTTCTCGCCTATGAGCCTCGCGCGTATGACCTTCGTGTCGTTCGTCACAAGGACGTCGCCCGGGTTCAGATATTCCACGATATCGGCGAAGGCTCGATGCTCCACATGTCCGTCGGAGCGGCGCAACACGAGCAGGCGCGAATCGCCGCGCAACGCCGTCGGGCGCTGCGCCACGAGCGATCTCGGCAGTTCGTAGTCGAACAGTGAGACATCCATAATCAGTCGTCCCCCTCCGCATCGCCGATAAAGGACAGTTGGGATTCGGGCTTTTCCGGTGGCGTCATGCCGAGGTGCAACCAAGCGTCGCGCGACGCGATCCGACCCTGTTTCGTCCGATGCAGAAATCCCGCCTGCATGAGGTAGGGTTCGTAGACGTCCTCTATCGTGACGCGTTCCTCGCCTATCGCGGCCGCTATCGTGTCTATGCCGACGGGACCGCCGCCGAACTTGTCGATGATGAGGCGCAGGATGTCGCGATCGAGACCCTCGAGACCCATCTTGTCTATCGCGAGCGAGCCGAGCGCCTCGTCCGTGATGGCCATGTCGATGCGGCCGTCGCCCTTCACCTGAGCGAAGTCGCGCACGCGCTTCAGCAGACGGTTCGCGACGCGCGGCGTCCCGCGCGAACGCTTCGCGAGTTCCGCGAGCGAGTCGCCCTCTATCTCCGTGGCGAGCAACGCCGCCGAGCGTCTGATGATCTCCGCGAGTTCGTCCGGCGTGTACAGCTCGAACTTGCTGATGATGCCGAAGCGGTCGCGCAGAGGCGCGGAGAGGTTGCCCGCTCGCGTGGTCGCGCCGATGAGCGTGAACTTCTTCAGGTCTATGCGGTATGACCGCGCCGACGGGCCCTTGCCGACGATCATGTCGATCTCGTAGTCCTCCATAGCCGAGTAGAGTATCTCTTCCGCGCTGCGGTTCAGGCGATGTATCTCGTCGATGAACAGCACATCGTTGTCGTTCAGGTTCGTCAGCAGGGCCGCGAGATCGCCGGCTCGCTCTATCGCGGGACCCGAGGTTATCCGCAGATCGACGCCGAGTTCGTTCGCGATAATGCCCGCGAGCGTCGTCTTGCCAAGACCCGGAGGCCCGTAGAACAAAACGTGGTCGAGGGCGTCGCCGCGCGCGGCGGCCGCGTCGATGAACACCTTCAGGTTTTCGGTCACGTTCTTCTGGCCGATGTATTCGTCCAGCCGTTTCGGCCTCAGGCTCGCGTCCGCGTACTCCTCGCCCGCACCCGCGCTGACCGCACTCACTATTCTGTCGTTGCCGCTCATATCACGCCATGCTCCTCAATGCCAGCGTCACGTACTCCTCCGCCGCGAGTCCGTCCTCCCCTATGCCCATGACGGCCGCGCCAGCCTCGGAGCGCGTGTAGCCGAGCGTCAAAAGCACCTCTATGGCCTCGGCCTTCGCGCCGCCTGAGCCGGGCCGGACACCCGAGGCCGACGCGACGCCGGGCGCCTTGCCGACCTTGTCCGAAAGTTCGAGGATGATGCGCTCCGCGGACTTCTTGCCGACGCCCTGCGCGCGCGTGAGCAACGTCGCGTCGCCGAAGGTGATCGCCCTGACCGCTTCCGGCGCGGGCAACACGGAGAGTATGGCCATCGCGGCCTTCGCCCCGACGCCGCTGACCGTCAGCAACATACGGAACAGGTTCACGGACTCGCGGTCGGGAAAACCGTAGAGGCTCATCTCGTCCTCTTTCACTATCATCACCGTGAAAATGCTGACTTCCTCTCCCTCTTTAGAGAGTAATATGGACGAGTTGCCGGGAACGAAAATCTCGTAGCCGACGCCCCCCGTGTCGACGACGACAGAGCTTTCGAGTTTGTACGCGAGTTTTCCGTGTATGTAACTTATCATGTTCCCACCTAACCTGCCAGACCCATCGCTATGAGCATATCGTGTTATCTGTGACTCGCCTCATCCGGTGCCGCCGGATCGCTTCGCCGCGACCCTCTCGATGAACGCGGCCGAGTTGCCGTGGCAGATGGCCGCGGCGACCGCGTCGGCCGCGTCGTCCGGTTGCGGTACCTCCGAGAGTCCGCATATCCGCGTGACAAGCTCCTGCATCTGGCGCTTGTCAGCCCTGCCGTAGCCCGCTATGGCCTGTTTGACCTGCAGCGGCGTGTACTCGTAGACCGTCAGGCCGGAATTGGCGCAGGCGAGTATGGCCGCGCCGCGCGCCTCGCCCACCTTGATGGCCGTCTTCGCGTTGCTGTTGAAGAACAGTTCCTCAACGGCCGCCGCGTCGGGCGCGAACTCCGCTATGACGTCCATGAGCATTGCGTATATGCGCTTCAGGCGCTCCGGCATGGGATCGCCCTTGTCCGTAGTCAACACGCCGCACTCCACGAGCGAGTAACTGTTCGGCGCCTTGTCGACGACGCCGTATCCGAGTATCGCATATCCGGGATCAATGCCAATTATCCGCATGAAACCATGTGTGCTCATTACCTGTAGCTCTGCTCCACGGCGACGGCCACGGCCACGGACGCGCCGACCATCGGGTTGTTGCCCATGCCGAGGAAGCCCATCATCTCCACGTGCGCAGGAACCGAACTCGAACCCGCGAACTGCGCATCCGAGTGCATTCGCCCCATCGTGTCCGTCATACCGTACGAAGCGGGGCCAGCGGCCATGTTGTCGGGGTGCAGCGTCCGCCCTGTGCCGCCGCCCGAGGCGACGGAGAAATACCTCTTGCCCTTTTCCACACACTCCTTCTTGTACGTACCCGCGACGGGATGTTGGAAGCGCGTCGGATTCGTCGAATTGCCCGTAATGGAAACATCCACGCCCTCGAAGTGCATGATCGCCACACCCTCGCGCACGTCGTCCGCGCCGTAGCAACGCACCTTGCCGCGCTCGCCGGCGGAATAGGCGATCTCCTCTACTACGTTTAGGACGCCAGCCGCGTAATCAAACCGCGTCTTGACGTAGGTGAAACCGTTGATGCGCGAGATGATCTGCGCGGCGTCCTTCCCGAGTCCGTTCAGAATGACGCGAAGAGGCTTCTTTCGACTCTTGTTCGCGTTGCGCGCAATGCCTATAGCGCCCTCGGCGGCCGCGAAGCTCTCGTGACCCGCGAGGAAGGCAAAACACTCCGTATCCTCGGTCAAGAGCATCGCCGCGAGGTTGCCGTGTCCGACGCCGACCTTGCGGTCGTCGGCCACGCTGCCGGGTATGCAAAACGCCTGAAGACCAATTCCTATGTCGGACGCCGCGTCCGCCGCCGCCTTCGTGCCCTTCTTCAGAGCTATCGCGGCGCCGAGCGTATAGGCCCAACCCGCGTTGTCGAACGCGATAGGCTGTACTTCACCCACTATGTCACGCGGATTGAAACCCGCGTCCGTACAAAGTTTGAGCGCGTCGTCAAGCGTACCGATGCCGTACTCGGCGAGCACCGGCTCAATCTGCGCTATCCTTCTTTCATAACTCTCGAATGTAGCCATATATCTGTTCCTCCATTGTTTTTATGTACGACGATCTGAACGCGGGATCACTCTTCGCGCGGGTCGATGTACTTCGCCGCCTCGTCAAACCGACCGTAACTGCCGGTCGCGGCTCGTATCGCCTCGTTCGCGTCCGTCCCCTTCTTGATCGCCTGCATCGCCTTGCCGAGATTCACGAACTCGTAGCCTATGATCGTGTCGTCCTTTCCGAGCGCGAGCCGCGTCACGTAGCCCTCGGCCATCTCGAGATAGCGGACGCCCTTCGCCTTTGTACCATACATCGTGCCTATCTGGCTTCGCAGCCCTTTGCCGAGGTCTTCAAGCCCCGCGCCGACGGGCAAGCCGCCCTCGGAGAAGGCCGTCTGAGTGCGTCCGTAGGCTATCTGCAAAAACAGCTCGCGCATCGCGGTATTGATAGCGTCACATACCAGGTCGGTATTCAGAGCCTCGAGTATCGTTTTGCCCTGCAGTATCTCCGCGGCCATAGCCGCGCTGTGCGTCATGCCGCTACACCCCACCGTCTCGATGAGCGCCTCTTCTATGACGCCCTCCTTCACGTTCAGCGTCAGTTTGCATCCGCCCTGTTGCGGCGCGCACCAACCCACGCCGTGCGTCAGCCCGCTGATGTCCCCTATCTGTTTCGCCTGTACCCACCTGCCCTCTTCGGGAATGGGCGCTGGCCCGTGGTCCGCGCCTTTCGCTACCGGACACATGGACTCGACTTCGCTGGAATAAATCATATGATCTTCGTCTCCTTTCCGTTCTCATCAAAGCGACAGGGGGATAGCGCACCCGTCCTCTCTCTTTGCTAACATTGTAACACAGTCGCGCGCGTGTCTACCGGCTGCGCGTCCGCACCCGCGGCGGCCGAGGCCGTCAGGCGCATCTCCGCTTCGTCCTCCTCAGGACCCGACAGAGTGAAGGTCACGACGTCGCCGTAGTCCGCGTCCATCACCGTCCAGACGCGCTTTGCCGCCGCCGCCTTCATCTTTTCGAAGGCGGGATAGGCCATGCGATACCGCAGCGCGACGCCCCTCGTCATCTCTACGACGCCCGCGTCCGCGAGCGCCGCCTTCAGCGCGACCGTGTACGCCCTGACGAGGCCGCCTGTGCCGAGCTTGACGCCGCCGAAGTAGCGCGTCACGACGGCGGCGGCGTTCGTCACCCCTTCGCTTACGAGCAACTGCAACATGGGGGCTCCGGCCGTGCCCTGCGGTTCTCCGTCCTCGCTCGACCACTGCTCGCGCATATCCTCCCCGACGACGAAACAGGGTACATTGTGCCGCGCGTCGCGGTGTCGCCGCCTGATCTCCTTAAAAAAAAGCTCCGCCTCCTCGCGCGTACGCGCGGGGCGAAGGTAGGCTATGAAACGCGATCTACTGACGACAATCTCGGCGAAGCCTTCCTTGCCTATCGTGCGGTATTGAAGGTGACAGGGACTCGGGATCGTCAAAACTTCGTCTTTTTTAGCTCCTCGATGAACTTGTCGTTCAATATCTTGATGTGCGTGCCCTTCATGCCGAGCGAGCGCGACTCTATGACGCCCGCGCTTTCGAGCTTCCGCAGCGCGTTCACGATGACCGAGCGCGTGATTCCAAACCGGTCGGCTATCTTGCTCGCGACGAGCAGACCCTCCGTGCCGTTCAGTTCGTTGAATATCTGCTGTATGGCTTCGATCTCAGAGTAGGACAACGTTCCTATGGCCTTCAGCACCGTGGCCTTGACGCGCTCCTCCCGCTCCTGCTTCAACTTGCGGCGGCGGTTGATCTCGATACCGACGACGGTCGCCCCGTATTCGCCGAGGATGAGATCCTCGTCGTCGAACCGCGGCGAGTAACGCGTGACGATGACCGTGCCGAGCCGCTCGCCCGCCCCGTAGATCGGGATGATCGTGTGCAGCTTATCATACGTGTCGTAATCGTACTTGAATATCTTCAACGCCTCATCCGCCGTGAGGTTGTAGACCGTTTCGTTCACCTTCAAAAGCTCTTCGGCGTACTCGTCAGGGAGCTTCTCCTGCCCCGGTTCGGACGGGTCAGGCACCGCGTTGCTGTCCGATTTGATGGTGTAATGTACTCCGAGTACCTTTCCCTTGGACGTGATGATGTAGACGTTCGCATCCATGAGTTCGCTCAGTATGCGGCTCAAGTCCTCGTATGAAAACATTCCCGTCGAGCTTTCCTGCAAGACCCAGTTGAGTTTTCTGACTTTTTCAAGAGCAGATTTTTTCATTTATGTCCCTCTTAATTTCATACATCCTAAACGAAAGCCGACCGCGCCTGCGTATATATTATATACAAAAAAATCGCCCCGTAAAGACGATTTTTTTGAAATATCGAAATTTTCGCATATAATATGTTCGAGCCGCGTCGCCGCGTCGCGATATG
>JAISZM010000012.1 GCA_031269205.1 Eubacteriales Family XIII. Incertae Sedis bacterium
CTCGTCCGCGCCGTCTACTGCGCGGATCGCCCCGATACGGGGAGCCTGTCCGTCGCGGGGAAAAGGGCGAACCTTCATACGCCCTTGGACGCGATGGCGCTCGGGATGGCGTATCTGCCCGAGGACCGCAAGCGGGACGGCATACTCGGTGATCTGTCGGTTCGCGAGAACATCATCGTAGCCCTTCAGGCCAAGCTCGGCGCGCACAGACCCATCAGCAGACGAAAGGCCGAGGAATTCGCCGACCGATACATCGACCTATTGCAGATAAAGACGGCCGACCGGGAAACTCCCGTCAAGAGCCTCTCGGGTGGAAACCAGCAGAAGGTCATCCTCGCGCGCATGTTGCTGACCGAACCGAAGTTTCTCATTCTCGACGAACCGACGCGCGGCATAGACATAGGCACAAAGACCGAGATACAAAAACTTGTTCTGAAACTCGCGTCCGAGGGCATCAGCGTGGCCTTCATCTCGTCGGAGATAGAGGAGATGTTGCGCACCTGCTCGCGGCTCGTCGTCATGCGCGACAGGGAGAAGATCGGCGAACTCACAGGCGCCGATCTGAATCAGAACAGCATCATGAAGACCATAGCGGGGGAGAAGAAAAATGCGATACCATCTTAGAAAGGTAACGGGGCATCACCTGTTTTTGCCGCTCGTTTGTCTCGTCGCCGTACTGCTCGCCAACCTCGTCGCGACGCCCGACTTCTTCACCGTTTCCCTGAACAACGGCGTGCTGTACGGCTACATCATCGACGTCGTCAACAGGGCATCGGAACTCGTTATACTCGCGATAGGAATGACGCTTGTAACGGCCGCGTCGGGCGGGCAGGACATCAGCGTCGGAGCGGTCATGGCCGTATCGGGCGCCATCATCTGTCAGGTGCTCTCGGGCGGCGAGGTTTCGACGAGCGCCTACGCCCATCCTCTCGTCCTCGCCCTGCTCGCGGCCTTCGCCGTGTCCGCTCTCTGCGGGGCGTTCAACGGTGTACTCGTCGCGAAGCTGAACATACAGCCGATGGTCGCGACGCTCATTCTGTTCACGGCGGGCAGAGGCATAGCGCAACTCGTGACGAACGGGCAGATAACCTACGTGCGCGTGGACGCCTTCAAGGAGTTCGGCAATTTCATCCCGGGTTGCCCCGTGCCGACTTCGCTCTTCTTCGCGATCGGCGCCACGGCGGTCATGTCGCTCATTCTGCGAAAGACGGCGCTCGGAATGTTCATCGAGAGCGTCGGCGTGAACAGTCACGCGGCCCGTCTTGTCGGACTCAACTCCGCGCGCATCAAGATAATCGCTTACGTGATATGCGGCTTGCTCGCGGGGCTCGCGGGATTCGTGGCCGCGTCGCGCATCTATTCCGCGGACGCGAACAACATCGGCCTCTATATGGAGATGGACGCGATACTCGCGGTTGCGCTCGGCGGCAACATACTGAGCGGCGGCAGGTTCAGCCTGCTCGGCTCGGTCGTCGGCGCGTTTACGATACAGGCGCTCACGACGACGCTGTACGCCATGAACATCTCATCGGATCAACTGCCCGTCTACAAGGCGGTGGTGGTCGTCGTCATCGTCGTGCTGCAGAGCCCCGTGTTCCGCGCCGCGATTGGAAGGCTCGGCCGCGCGCGGGTTTCCCGCGGTTCTGCCGGAAAGGGGGTGGCGGCATGAGCGCGCTGAAATCAATGCCGGAATCCGCGGGGAAAGCCACGGGGAAATCCGCGACGGAATCCACGCGGGAATCTTCGCCTCGGCTCTCGCGCGGGGCGTCGCTCGGCGGCAAACGCCCACTGAGCGGCACAAACTTTCTGCTCGTGTTCACGATCGCGCTGTTCGTCGTCATGTACGCCGCGGGCATGATCATATTCAGGGAACAGGGCTTTGCCAATCCGCAGATGTTCCTGAACCTCTTCATCTCCAACGCGGGACTCATCGTCATTTCCCTCGGACTGACCACGGTCATGATCACGGGCGGCATCGACATTTCCGTCGGCTCCGTGACGGCGCTCGTCTGCATGGTGGCGGCCTATTCGATGGAGAGGCAGGGTATGAGCGCCTATGCCGCCATCGGTCTGTCCCTGCTCATAGGACTCGCGTTCGGGATCGTTCAGGGCTACCTCGTGGCCTACCTCGAGATACAGCCCTTCATCGTCACGCTCGCGGGTATGTTCTTCGGCAGGGGCATGACCGCCGTCGTAAGCCAAGAGATGATAGCGATCAAGAACGAAACCTTTCTCGCGTGGGCGAAATTCCGCATCAATCTGCCCTTCGGCTCATACAACTCGAAGGGCGATTTTCAGCAGGCCTATATCTATCCGACCGTCGTCGTCGCTCTCATCGCCTTGGCGGTCGTGTTCGTCGTTTTGAAGTACACGAAATTCGGGCGCTCCCTCTACGCGATAGGCGGCAACCCGCAGAGCGCGCTCATGATGGGGATCAATGTCCGACGCTCGAAGTTCGGCGCCTACGTCATGTGCGGCCTGCTGGCGGGCATCGGCGGTTTCCTCTTCTGTCTGAACAGCGCCGCGGGGTTCGTCGAACAGGCGAAGTTCCTCGAGATGGACGCCATCAGTTCGTCCGTCATCGGCGGAACGCTGCTGTCGGGCGGCGTCGGCAATCCGATAGGCACGCTGTTCGGCGTCCTCATCAAAGGGACGATATCGAGCCTCATCACGACCCAAGGCACGCTGTCGAGTTGGTGGGTTAGGATCGTGCTGTCCGCCCTGCTCTGCTTCTTCATCGTGCTGCAGAGCATCATCGCGATAAGGAAGGCGAAGCGGCACGACTGAACGGGACGGCGCCCGGGACGACACCTCGGGATGACGCTGTTGAATTATTGTATAATTCAGTTGATGGGTAATTGAGTCAAGTCCGGTACTGCTGTGACATGCGCGTGTTTGGATTTGTGCGGTTTGGATGTGTGCGGTCGGGCATGTTCGGTTGAAAAGGCGTCGGGAGAAGGCGGGAAGGAGTTGCGATGATGAGCGACAGGACGAACGACAGGGAGAACGCTAAGGAAACGCTGATTAAATCATCGGTGCGTAGCCTCGATAGGGATTTTGTCCAAATTCGAGGCGAAAAACCAAGAGCTACAGGTGGTAACTTGCGGTTTTTCAACGAAGAAGTTGGGCAAAATAACAGCGAGGATGCGTGCCGAGGATTTAATCAGCGTTTCCCTAAGGCGATCATCGACGGCGGCGGGGCTTGTCTCGGCATAGAGCTAGGCTCAACGCGCATCAAATCCGTGCTCATCGGGCCGGGCGGCGCGCCGCTCGCCTCGGGCGCTTATGGCTGGGAAAACCGTTTTGAAAACGGCTTCTGGACCTACGGTCTGGATGAGGTGGAAAAAGGTCTGCGCGCCTGCTACGCGGACCTCGCGAAAAACGTGCGTGAGAGTTACGGCACGGAGCTGCGGGAGGTCGCCGCGCTCGGCGTCTCGGCCATGATGCACGGCTACCTAGCGACGGACGAGGCCGGCGAACCGCTCGTTCCGTTCCGCACGTGGCGCAACACGACGACGGGGCGCGCCGCGGCGAAGCTGACCGAACTGTTCGGATTTAACATCCCGCTTCGTTGGAGCGTCGCTCATCTGTATCAGGCGATACTCTCAGGCGAACCGCACGCGGGCGAAGTCGCGCACATCACGACGCTCGCGGGGTACGTGCATGAGAAACTGACGGGGGTGAACGCGCTCGGGGTGGGCGACGCTTCCGGTATGTTCCCCATCGACGACGCCTCCGGCGATTACGACGAGGCCATGCTCACCGCATTCGATGAGTTGGTACGCGCGCGGCGCGGCGACGGGGCCGAGCAAGGCGACCGGCGGCGGCTTCGCGATCTTCTTCCGACGGTGCTCCGCGCGGGAGATGACGCGGGCGTTCTGACGCCCGAAGGGGCGGCGTGGCTCGACCCCTCGGGTGCGCTCGGGCCGGGCGCCCCGGCCTGCCCGCCCGAGGGCGACGCGGGCACGGGCATGGTCGCGACGAACGCGGTGGCCGAGCGCACGGGCAACATATCGGCGGGCACGTCCGTGTTCGCGATGTTCGTCCTCGAACGCCCCTTGTCGAAGGTCTATCCCGAGATCGACATGGTGACGACGCCGGAGGGTCGCCCCGTCGCCATGGTGCATTGCAACAACTGTGCGTCCGAGATCGACG
>JAISZM010000140.1 GCA_031269205.1 Eubacteriales Family XIII. Incertae Sedis bacterium
ACCGGACGCCCACGCCCGCCGTGTTCGAATCCCTCCTGCACGAACCCCGTAAAACTTAAATGCGATAAATCCTGCTTATGCGAGATTTATCTGTGTGGCGGAGAAGGAGGGATTCGAACCCTCGAACGAGTTACCCCGTTACGTGATTTCCAATCACGCGCCCTCGGCCGGACTAGGCGACTTCTCCTTGTTTGATGTTCGGTTTTGCAGGCCGAGCGCGCGCCGCGCTCTCGATTTTCCGCGCGTCGCCCGCTCGTTCTCCGCGTGACGCACACGCGCCATCTTTGCGATGTCCCAACCCTGCCCTCCCATTATTTCATTTAACGGCGCGCGGGTCAAGTGATAGCGCCTCTTACGCTAAAAAACAAAAAATTCTGTCTTTCCGTTTTGTTGTTGACACAACATATTATAGTGTGCTAATTTTAAGACGTGTCATTGATACTCAGGGACATCGGTTGAAAATCGCCTCCGGGAGTTGCGCTAAGGTTTTCAATTAACATAAGATATGTTCCCGGTAACACCTACGGCGCGGGATTGACTCGCGACCCCCCGGAAAGACGGACGTGGTGACCGTCTCTGCGGGGGTACGGAGATTCTTGGCGGTACGGCAAATCTGTTTCTCTATGCGGTTTAACCTCATTCACTATCGGCGGAATTGAAAGGATCATCTTAAAAGGAGAACCCCATGAAACTACGAAAAATGACGCTTAACATCAACGGAGTCGACAGAATGTTTGTCTGCGACCCGGAGCGGGACACGCTCGCGACGACGCTCAGGCGCATCGGGCTGACGAGCGTGAAGATAGGTTGCGGCGTGGGCGTCTGCGGGTCGTGTTCCGTCATCTTGGACGGCAAGGTGATACGCTCGTGTACGCGCAAGATCAAGGCCGTCGAGGAGTACAGCGAGGTGACTACCGTCGAGGGCATCGGCACGCCGCAGCATCTGCACCCGTTGCAGGTGGCCTTCATGAACCGGGGCGCGATCCAGTGCGGATTCTGCACGCCGGGAATGGTGGTGTCGGCCTATCAACTCCTGAAAGAAAACGCGAACCCGACGCCAGACGATATCCGGGAGTGGTTCACGAAGCACCGGAACATCTGCCGTTGCACGGGCTATCGCCAGATCGTCGACGCGGTGCTCGACGCGGCGGCCGTGCTGAGGGGTGAGAAGACGGTCGAGGACATCACCGTCAAGATGCCCGAGGACAAGAGGTATTACGGCAAGGGCGTCGTACGGCCGGCGGCTCTCGGCAAGGTGACGGGACTCACGGACTTCGGCGACGACATAGAACTGAAGATGCCGGACGGCACGCTGCACGCTGTCATGGTTCAGCCAAAACTGACGCACCATGCCAAAATTATTAAAATCAACACGGAAGAGGCCGAGCGGATGCCGGGCGTCTACAAGGTCGTCACGGCGGGGGACGTGAAGGGTTCGAACCGCCTGAACATGTTCCAGTTCCTGCCGCGTACGGACGAGGGAGCGGTCACCCCGACGCACATCCTGCTCGCCGAGGATAAGATATTCAACTACGGCGACGTCATAGCGCTCGTCGTCGCGGACACGAAGACGCGCGCGCGCGAAGCGGCGGCGAAGGTCACGATGGAATACGAGCAGCTTCCCGAGATGCTGAACTACCTCGACGCGGCCGCGCCCGGCGCGGTGCGCGTCCACGAGGAGCACCCGAACGTCTGGAGCGTACAGCCGACGATTAAAGGCGAGCCGGACATAAACGGACTCATGGAGAAGGCGCCCTACGTCGTCGAGGGCAGTTTCCACTCGACGCGCGAACCGCACATGCCCATCGAGGGCGATACGGTGCAGGCCTACCTGGACGAGGACGGTCTGCTCACGGTTCACTGCAAGGCCATGGCCATCTACGCGAACATCGGCGACATCGCCGCGGCCACGGGTGTGCCGGAGGAGAAGGTGCGCGTCGTGGAGAATCCGACGGGCGGCACCTTCGGCTGGGGTATCGCGGGCGCGACCTACAGTCTCGCGGCCATAGCGTGTCTCGCCTGCGACGAGCTTCCTGTCGCGCTGTCGATGACGTGGGCCGAGTTCCAGGCCTTCAGCGGCAAGCGCGCGCCGTCGTACACGAACGGCCGGCTCGCCTGCGACGAGGACGGCAGGATCATCGCGGCCGAGTGGGACAACGGCCTCGACCACGGCGCCTACGACGAGCTCGGCGACGACCTCACGACGAGGATCGCGCGCTTCATGTTCTTCCCCTACAAGGTTCCGAACTGCCGCGGCGTGTCGCGCGTCGCGACGACGAACCACAGTTTCGGCACGGCCTACCGCGGCTACGGCTCGCCGCAGGCCTACACCTGTTCTGAGGCGCTCATGGACATGATGGCCGAGAAGACGGGCATCGACCGGTGGGAGCTGCGCTGGCGCAACATCTGCCGTCCGGGCGATATCAACATCAACGGCTACGAGTTCCCGCACTATCCCGAGGAAGAGGTCATGAAGACCATGAAGCCGCTGTACGACAAGGCGGTCGCCGACGCGAAGGCGCGCAACGAGGAATCGGCCGCGTCGGGCGGCAAGTTGCGCTACGGCGTCGGCCTCGTATGGGGCGGTTATAATGTAACAGAGGGTACAGCCGACCAATGCACCGTCGCGATAGAACTTGCTCCGGATAACACCTTCATCAAGTACGACACCTGGCAGGATCAGGGTCAGGGCGGCGACATCGGTTCTCTCATGGTGACGCTCGAAGCTCTGCGCGTGGTGTTCGGGGACAAGCGCGTCATAGACAAGGACGACGTGAAGCTCATCCAAAACGACAGCAAATACTGTCCGGATCACGGCGCGACGGCGTCGAGCCGCAGCCACTTCATGAACGGCATTTCATCGAAGGGCGCCGCGGATAAGCTGTTCGAGGCCATGAGCAAGCCCGACGGCTCGCTGCGCACCTACGACGAGATGGTCGCCGAGGGCATCCCGACGAAGTACGAGAACCAGTTCCTGAACGAGGAGTTCGGCACGCTCGCGGACCTCGACCCGAACACGGGCGTGGGCAACCCGACGCCCGACTTCACGTACGCGATGTTCCTCGCCGAGGTCGCGGTGGACACGGAGACGGGCAAGACGACCGTACTCGGCATGAGAAGCGTCGCGGACGTCGGCGTCGTCGGCAACATCGAGGCGGTCAACGGCCAGGTCTTCGGCGGCATGTCGCACACGATAGGCTTCGCGCTCACGGAGAACTACGACGACGTGAAGAAGCACAACAATCCGCTCGGCGGGGGCATACCGACGGCGAACGACGTGCCCTACGACATCACCGTCGACTACCTCGAGATACCGCGCAAGCAGAACCCCTTCGGGTCGTCAGGCGCGTCCGAGGCCTTCCAGTCGAGCGGCCATATGGCCGTCGTCGGGGGCATCGCGGACGCCGTGGGCGTGCGCGTCTACGAGCTGCCCGCGACGCCGGATAAGGTCAAGGCGGGCATCGAGACGCTCGCAGCGGGCGGCAAGATCGAACCGCCGGAGAAATACTTCCTCGGCTCGGACTTCGACGAGCTGATCGAGGATATTCGGAACAATCCGGTTTAGGAATCGACGAGCGAGCCGGCAAGGCGCGTCGCAAATAGAAAAAGAAAGACAGAAACGACGGCGTCCGCCGCGCAAAGCGCGGCGGACGCCTTTCTTTAATCTACAGGCTCGTCCGCTCAATAGGACACGGGATTGGCCTTGATCCTCTCAAGTTCTTCGACAAAATCCGAACCCAAGAAATACTTCTCCGGCGGTTCAACCTTCCCTCCGGACGCAATGACCTCGAGTCCGGCCTTGACCTTATCCGGTGTCGCCGGAAGCTCGTAGATACGCACTCCCGTCGCGTCGTTTATCGCGTTGAGGACGGCGACGTGGGCGCTCGTCTGGAACACCTCCGACGCGCCGGTCGAACCCCACGGCCCGTGCGGGCGCGGATTCTCGAGCGCTATCAAGTTGAGATCGTCCGGTATATCCGTCGCGTAGGCTATGCCGCACTTGGCCATGTTGTTGTGCACCTTGACGTCGCGGTAGTCCTCCTGCAGGGCGAAACCTATGCAGTGCGCAAGGCCGCTGTACGCCTGTCCCTCCACCGCCTGAATGTTGCCGATCACGCCGACATCGTATACGCAGGTGACCTTGAGCACCTCGGTCTTCCCCGTCTCCGTGTCCACGGCCGCCTCACAGCAGTAGAAAGCGTAGTTGTACGAAGCGGCGGGATTCCCTTGACCCGTGTTCGGATCGAGCGGGTGCAGGTTGAACTCCGTATTGTCCTGCGTCCCGAAGTATTTGACCTCCTTGCCATCCGCTATCATCTCGTCGTACGTGCGGTATGTGCCGTCGGGCTTTTTCATCGCTTCGAGAAGCGCCTCCGCGGCCTTTTTCGTGGCAAGCCCGTTCATCAGGTGCGAACGGCTTCCGGCGGAAAGTCCGCTGTCGGGACAGAGGCTCGTGTCACTCTGAACGATGCGAATGTCGTTCTCGGTCAGACCGAGCGGCTGCAGCGCCTCAAGGGTGACCATGAGGGAGCCGACATCGCCGCCCTGTCCGAGATCCTGCCACGTATCGTATTTGGCTATCTTGCCGCTAGGCAGCAACTCGAGCGCGACCGTCGCCATATCGTAGGGCACGTCGGAGCAATTATAGCCGCCCCAAGCGAGGCCGACGCCGTAACGCGTCTTGCCGCCCGACGCGGCCGCTTCCTCGTTGCGCGCCTTCGTATCGGCGACCGCCTTCTCGTATATCGGCTCCATCGTATCCATGATCTGCTCGCACGGAGGCTGTTCGAAGGGATAGCCGTTCAGGTTGATGTCGCCGGGCTTCGCTATGTTCCTGCGGCGGAACTCGAACTTGTCAATGCCCATCTTCTCCGCCATCATGTCCACGAGCGCCTCCGACATCGTATAGGCCTGAGGCGCGCCGTAGCCGCGGTAAGCCGTGCCGAACCCGTGGTTCGTGATCCCGGCGCGCGTGAGACCGAGCGCCTTCGGCACGACGTAGGGATAGTAGGCAAAGCGTATCATGCGGTTGATGAGGTCGGCGCCGAGTTCCGTATAGGCGCCGTGGTCGATGCCGAAATCCATCTCCGCGGCGACGATCCTGCCGTCCTTGTCCGCGGCGAGACGCCCGTTGGAATAGCTCGCCGCGCGCTTGCCGCTGAAATGCAGAAACTCCTCCCACGTCATAGACAGTGCCACGGGGCGTTCCGTCACGACCGCCGCTATCGCCGCCATGGAGAACGCGGCCGCCGTACACGACCATCCGAAACTCGCGCCCGTCGGGTTCATTATGACGCGGCACTTGTCCATATCGACGCCTGCGGCCTGCGCGATGTCGCCCCTGTTCCAGTAGGCGGCCTGCGTCTTACAATGCACGTTGAGGACGCCCTCGTCGTCAAAGTAGGCCTCGACGGGATCCCCCTCTATGGACATATGCGGCTCGCGCGTCGAATAGAAACTTCCCTCGACGACGTGATCGGCGTTATCTATATCGGCCTGGATATCCTCGATGTCGCCGCCCTTGAACAGAGGCCAGTAGGAATAGATATTCGAAGTGCTCTCGTGTATGCGCATAGCGTCCGGCGCGACGGCTTCGAGGTAGTCGGTGTATTCCGGCAGCTGCTCAATCTCGACCTTCACCTTGGCCGCGGCGTCGCGGGCAGCTTCCTTGCTGTCCGCCGCCACAAGCGCCACGATGTCCCCGTACATGACGATCTTGTCGACGGAGATGATATGACGTCTGGCTTGAACTCCCGTGCTGCGCGGACTGCCGACGAATAGATCCATCATATTGCTGCCCTTGACGTCCTTCGCCGTGATGACCTTGAACACGCCGGGCATCCGTTCGGCCTCGGAGAAATCTATATTCAGTATCTTCGCGTGGCTCGCAACCCTGGGCTGCACCGGAACCACATGTAGCGTCCCGGCCGGCATCTTCAGCTCGATATCGTCGCCGTAGTCGGCGACGCCGCAAGCCTTGGCGGGTCCGGACGGACGGCCGACGGCCTTACCGTAGCTGCTCACATCCCCCTTCACGGAATACTGGATGTCCTCCAGCGTTTTCTCGCCGCGCATGACGGCGGCCGCGTCCATGACCGCGTCGGTGATCTGCTGGTAGCCCGTACAGCGGCAGACGTTCCGGTGCTTCACGAACCATTGCCTGACCTCCTCGCGCGTCGGCGATGGATTCTCCTTCAGAAGCTGGTACGTGGAAACCACAAAACCCGGCACGCAGTACCCGCAGTGGACGGCGCCCGCGGCGATCCACGCGGACTGTATCGGGTGCATGTTCATGGGATTGCCGATACCCTCCACCGTTATGATCTCGCTGTACTCTTCCACCGCGCTGATCTTGCGCACGCACGAGCGAATCACCTTACCGTTCAGAATGACCGAACACGCGCCGCATATGCCGACGCCGCAACCGATCTTGAGTCCGGTCAGCCCGATGCGCCTCAATACGTCCGCGAGCGTATCGCGGGCGGGGTTGACTATGACGGTTCTGTCAGCTCCATTGATGTGCAGGGTGAGTTTCTTACAAGTTATCATCTTAAATTCCTCCTCCGTAAAGCACTAGAAAAGAGACGCCGTGCAGCTCATCTCCGGTAAAATGAATGGGTCGATCCGCTTCGTCCGGATGCGAACATCCCGCATAAATCTTAATATAGGAATGTTGTCGTGTCAACATTTTTCTGCGTTCATCATGGAATACCTTGAAGTATTCCGTAACTATTCAGTGGTTAAATCGAAACTATTCAGTTGCCGCGGCTTTGCCGTGACGTGGAGGGAGCGCGTGTGGATTGTCGGCGCTGCGAAATGATCAAAAAAGGTGTATACTTATGAGCATACATACAGCAATCAATAGGGAGAATACTATGAGTACACAATTTCAATCCGACAAGGCCTACAAGGAGATACGCAAGCGCATACTGACACAATACTACCCCACGGGGTCGGTGCTCTCCGTGTCGGATCTGAGCAAGAACATGAAGATGAGCAGGACGCCCGTCAACGTGGCTCTGCGGCAGCTCGAAGCGGACGGCCTCATACAGTTCATCCCGCGCAAAGGCATCATCGTACGAACCTTCTCGAAGGAGGATTTCTTCGACTGCATTGAGGCCATCGAAGCGCTCGAGGGGATGTCCGTCTACCTCATCACGCGCGGCTACGCGCGCGGCGACATCGGCGAGGGACTCATCGACAAGATGAACGACGTGATAAGCGAACTCGACAAATACGAGGCCGAGAACAACATACCGATGTGGCACGAGGGCGACATACAGTTCCACGACATCTTCGTCGACTTCTGCCCGAACAACATCATTAAAAAGACGCTCAAGGACGTCCGCAACCAGATGCTCATCGGGTTTGGTTTTTTCGCTCCGCTCTACCTCAACAAGGATATGGCGAGCAAAGACCATCGCGACATCGTCGAGGCGATAAAGGAAGGCGACAGCGTGAACGCGCGGGATATGGCGCAACAGCACCGGCACAACGCGAGAATCAACCTGCGAAAGCTACTTCAGACCAACAACAATATATAGAACGCAAAAATTTCGTGAAAAAAATAACGGTGGGAAGGTTTTATTGCATTTCCTATGGTATACTATGTTGTGTACGATACAAGATTTTGTTGCTCATCGGAGGTATCTTATGCGATATAAAGTAGTCCAGACGGATCACGTTTACCCTGATCTCGATCTTGAAGCCGCGTCGTTCGGAGAGATTGACGCGGAGTTCGTCTGCCTGAACAGCACGGACGAAGATGTCATAGTGGACGGCGTCCGCGACGCCGACTGCATCATCACCGCGTGGGCGGTCATAACGAAACGCGCCATGGAGAGCGCCGGCGACAGACTCAAGAGCATCTCAAAGACCGGTATCGGCGTGAACAACATCGACGTCGAAGCCGCGACGGCCAAAGGCGTCAAGGTGCTGAATGTGCCGGACTACTGCATTGAGGAAGTCTCCGATCACGCGGCCGCGCTCGCGCTGTCGCTGCTGCGTTTCATCCCGTATCTGAACTCGCGCGTGAAGGGCGGCGACTGGTCGACGGGCGAAGCCGTGAAGATGGAGCGGTTGCACGGCAAGACGCTCGGACTGCTCGGCTACGGACGCATAGCCCGTCTGCTCCACGACAAGATGAAGCCGTGGAACGTGAAGACTCTCGCGTACGACCCCTTCCTGTCCGCGGAACAGATAGCGTCCGGCGGCGCCGAAAAGGCGGAGTTCGATGAACTGCTCGCCGCCTCGGACATCGTATCCATGCACCTACCCCTGACAAAGGACAACGAACACATGATAGACGCGGAGGCGCTTTCGATAATGAAGCCCACCGCCTTTTTGATAAATTGCTCGCGTGGACCGCTCGTCGACGAGCGGGCGCTGGCCGACGCGCTGCGCTCGGGAGCCATCGCGGGCGCGGGTCTCGACGTCGTCGAAACGGATTCGTACGACGCCGACAATCCCATATTCTCTTGCGACAACGCCATCATCACGCCGCACATCGGGTTCCATTCACTGCAGGCCACGCAGGAACTGCGCGAGAAGGTTATCGCCGACGTACTGCGCGTGCTCGCGGGCGAGGAACCCCGCAATCAGGTAAACCGATAGATGCTTACCTCCGCCGGAGGGTGGCGGAAGCGCAACGCGGAGGAGCGACGAAAAACAAGATTCGCCCGCGCTAGGCGGCGACGAAAACGTGAGATGCCGGCGGCATCGGAAAGGACACAAGAATGAGCAGCACACCGTGGAAAACAGACAAGTGGTTCGTGAGCCCGTGGAACTTCGCGGACGAGGTGACAAAGGATTTCAACTTCGCCGACAAGG
>JAISZM010000158.1 GCA_031269205.1 Eubacteriales Family XIII. Incertae Sedis bacterium
CTCGGTGAATCACGGCGTTATTATATCCTGAGACTGCCCATCGGCGATGTCACGATCATGATCCCCTGCGATTCTACCGCCAACGTCGGCGTGCGCGAGATCATCGGCAAGAAAGAGCTGAAGACAGTGGACAAGGCGCTGAGAGGCGCCTCGGACGAAGTTTCAGGCAACTGGAACAGGCGCTACCGCGACAACATGGAGAAGCTCAAGAGCGGCCAGTTGCCGCACGTCTGCGAGGTGGTTCGCAACCTCATGCGCGCCGAGAAAAAGAAAAAACTCTCGATGGGAGAGAAAAAAATGCTCTCCAGCGCGAAGCAGATACTGATGAGTGAACTGATACTCGTCAGCGAGAGGAACGCGGTCGAGATAGAGGAGCATATCAGTATGCTCGTTTTCGGATAATTGGAACGGTACATGGCTAGAGGCATGGCGCCCCGCGGCATCCGTCGCGTCACAGTGCCACATACTTGAAGAGGTGTTATATAGAAAAATATGCTTAAAAGATTATTAAGGGGCGGTATCACGCTCATCGGCGCAGCGGTCGGGTATGGCGTTTTCCTTCTCTTTCAATATGTGGCGGGTGAAACCGAGTTGATCGCGCGGGATGCGCTGACGGAATTTCAGTGGGGCATCATAGCGATTGCGTGTGCACTTATTTTCGGATTATTATTTTTTCTCATCACCCCCATCATTTCGAGAAAGAGCGCCGCGTTTTCGAGGGGTTTGGAAGCCGATATAAAACATTTGTCCGCGCAGGACTTGCTTGCGGGCGCGATAGGACTCATAACGGGACTCATCATCGCGTTCCTCATCAGCGCGATATTTTCACGGATAGAAAACGAGGCGGTCAGTCTGGCCTTGACGATCGCCGTCTACATCATCTTTGCGTGGCTCGGCGTAGTCATCGGTGCGCGCAAGGGCAAGGACGCGATAGCGGCCATAGCGCAGGTCAGAAGGGCCGGATTCCGCACGTCGGGCGGCAAATCGCAGACGGACTCCTCGCCAAAGGTGTTCGATACGTCCGTCATCATCGACGGCCGCGTCGCCGACATCATGAAGTGCGGGTTTATCGAAGGCAAGATAGTGATTCCTGAGTTCGTCCTCGTGGAACTCAGACATATCGCGGACAGCTCCGACGGGTTGAAGCGCGAACGCGGTCGCCGGGGACTCGATATCCTGAACAAGATTCAGACAGACTACGGCATTGAGATATTTAATACGAGTACGGAGAAGGGCCTCGATGAGATTCCCGAGGTTGACGTCAAGCTGCTGAAACTCGCTCAGTCGATGGGCGGCCAGGTCGTGACGAACGACTTCAATTTGAACAAGGTCGCGATGATACAGGGCGTCAAAGTGCTGAATATCAACGAACTCGCGAACGCTCTGAAACCCGCGGTTTTGCCCGGTGAGACGATGAACGTCTTCCTCGTGAAGGAGGGCAAGGAGCAGGGCCAGGCGGTCGCCTATCTGGACGACGGTACGATGATAGTGATCGAGGACGGGCGGAAGCTTATCGGTCAGACCATCGATGTGACGGTGACGACCGTGCTGCAGACTTCGGCGGGTAGGATGATATTCGCGAAACCGAAATGATATGTAGAGCATATGTATAGCAAGAGAAAAGTGACAGCGTTGATAATGGCCGCGGGGAACGGCTCGCGTCTCGGGGCAGGGGCGCCGAAGCAGTTTCTCGACATCGGCGGGGAATCGATGATATTGCGGGCGGCGCGCGCCTTTGAGGAATGCGGGTACGTCGACGGTATCATGGCGGTATCGTCCCGCGAGCGCCGTGCGGAGACGGACGACATACTCGGCGTTTTGCCGAAGTATCGGGGATCCGCGTCAGGCGCGGACTCCAGGCAGGAGTCGGTGAGGCTCGGTCTGCGGGCGCTAAAAGGCGCGCGCCGCGCGGGCGGAAGCGCCTCCGAAAAATCCGAAGAAGCAGAGATAGTCCTCATACACGACGCGGCGCGGCCTTTCGTCACGCAGGACGTCATAGCGCGCGTGCTCGCGGGGGTCGCCATGACGGGCGCCGCCGTAGCCTGCGTTCACGTGACAGACACGATATACCGAGCGGTCGGCGAGTCGGATAACCCTTTGCTCGCCGAATCCCCGCCCCGTGGTCTGCTCTGGTCCGTGCAGACCCCACAGGGCTTCGATCTCGACATGATACTGAGTGCGCACGAAGCCGCCGCCGCGGACGGCTTCGAAGCGACGGACGACGGGGCGGTCGCCCGCGCGTACGGCTACGCGGCGGATCGCGCCGCGCCGGGCGGGCAGGACGTCGCGGGAGAGCGCGGCGCGGATGTCCTCATCGCGATGGGCGACTACGCAAATCGCAAGATAACGACGCCCGACGACATGATCGCCGCCGCGAAAAACGCCGATTCCTCGGGGGGTTCGCCACACACCGCGCCCGCGGCCGCGGGAACGGATGTCGCGGAAGCCCGCGCTGACGATCGCGTCGGCGCGGGCTTCGACGTTCACGCCTTTGCGCCCGAAGAAGAGGGAAGGCCGCTCGTGCTCGGCGGCGTCGCCATACCGTACGCGCGCGGACTCGAGGGCCACTCGGACGCCGACGTCCTCACTCACGCGCTCATGGACGCCATGCTCGGCGCGCTCGCGCTCGGCGACATCGGCAAGGTTTTCCCCGACACGGATGAGAAGCGCCGCGGCATATCGAGCATGAAACTTCTGTCGGAAGTCAGAGCATTGACAGAGGGGAAAGGGTATACTGTATACAACGTCGACGCGACGATCATCGCCGAAAAACCGCGCATGGCGGAGCACACGGACGATATGAGGAGCAGCCTCGCGACCGCCCTCGGAATTGACCGCGACAGGGTGAGCGTGAAGGCGACGACGACGGAAGGACTCGGATTCACGGGTCGCGAGGAAGGCATAGGAGCGCAAGCTGTAGCGCGCCTTGTAAAAAAATAAATAAGCTCGTTCAGGATAGTGGCTCCCGAATCAGGTCAGAGGCGACGGATCGGGTGTTGTGGAAAAGGAGGAAGCAAATGAGACTGTCACAGGCGCACATAAAAACGCTCAGGGAGGCTCCGAGCGAAGCCGAGATACCGAGTCACGTCTGGCTGCTGCGGGCGGGAATGATATACAAGATGGCGTCAGGCATCTACGGCTATATGATAATGGGCTGGCGTACGGTGCGGAAGATAGAGCAGATCGTGCGAGAGGAGATGGACGCCGCGGGCGCGTTTGAGATACTCATGTCGCCGCTGCAGCCCGCGGATCTCTGGCGCGAGACGGGTCGCTGGTCCGTCTATGGCCCCGAGTTGTGGCGCCTCCGCGATCGGCACGCGCGGGAATTTTGCCTCTCTCCGACCTGCGAGGAAGTCGTCACGGACATAGTCAGAAGCGAGATTTCCTCCCACAAACAACTCCCGCTCAACCTCTACCACATACAAACAAAGTACCGTGACGAGGCGCGCCCGCGCTACGGGATCATGCGCAGTCGTGAATTCATCATGAAAGACGCCTATTCCTTCGATTTGAACGCCGAGGGGCTGGACGAGAGTTATCGTAAGATGTTCGATGCGTACACGAAGGTATTCACTCGCTGCGGACTCGACTTCTTCACCGTCTATGCGGATTCAGGCGCGATTGGCGGCAAAGATTCGGAGGAATTCGTCGCGCTCTGCGACTACGGGGAGAGCGATGTCGTCTACTGTGATGCCTGTGGATTCGCGGCCACCGCGAGTCAGTCGGATTTTAAGGACGCCCCCGCGTCTCCCTCAGACGAAGCGCTCGAGGACGTGAAAGAAGTCTATACGCCCGACGTTAAGACGATAGAGGACGTGAAGAACTTTCTGGAGACTACGGCGGACAAAACGATGAAGGCGCTGTTGTTCGTCGTATACAAGGACTCCGAGGATATCGGCCGCGATACAGCCGGCGCCGACGCCGAGGGCGCGGACGCGAACGGCGACAAAGGCGCAGGGGTCTACGAGGTCAGCGAATACGTCTGCGCTTTCGTGCGCGGTGATCGCGAACTGAACATGACGAAGCTCGTCAACGCACTCGACGTCTCCGAACACCTGGTGGAGTTTGCGGACTCCTCCACGATGAGCGAAGAGACGGGTTGCGTCGGTGGTTTCACGGGACCGACGCGCCTGCGCAACTGCAAGATAGTGGTGGACAGCGAACTCGTCGGACTGAAAAACCTCATCGCCGGCGCTTGCAAGGAGGGCTACCATCTGACGGGCGTGAACTACGGGCGCGACTACGAAGCCGACATCGTGACGGATCTGAAACTCGCCCGCGCCGGCGACCCCTGTCCCGTATGCGGCGCAGCGCTGAAAGCGTCGCGCGGTATCGAGGTCGGTCAGGTGTTCAAGCTCGGCACGAAATATTCGGAGGCCATGGGCGCGACCTACCGCGACGAGCACATGGAGGAACATCACATCGTCATGGGCTGTTACGGCATCGGCGTCACGCGCACGATGGCGGCCGTCGTCGAGCAGTATCACGACGACAAGGGCATCATCTGGCCGATGTCCGTCGCGCCGTACCACGCCATCGTCACGCTCGCAAAACCGGACGACGAGGCGGCGCTGAAGATGGCGGAGGGCATCTACGAGGATCTGCTCGCAAACGGAGTCGAGGCCGTCCTCGACGACCGCGACGAGAGGGCCGGGGTGAAGTTTAACGACGCGGACATCTTCGGCATCCCTATACGAATAACCGTCGGCAGAAAATACGCGGAGGGTATAGTGGAGTACAAACTTCGGCGCGAGAGTGAGATGAAGGAGATGACGTCGGCCGACGCCGTGGCGCTGGCGACCGAAACCGTGCGCGCTGAGGTCTGACAGAGGACGGACGCTTCCAGAAGATAGAGGTCACGGCGCAATGCGCCTGAGCCATGATTTCGCTATTCGATTTCTCTGAAATGAAACGAGCGTCGTCCCTCGGCGTAGTCCTCTACGATCTGACCGTCGCCGTACAGCCGATATTTGTACGTCGTGAGACCGTCGAGACCGACGGGTCCACGCGCGTGCAGCTTGCCCGTGCTGATGCCGACCTCGGCGCCGAGGCCGTAGCGAAAACCGTCCGCAAACCGCGTTGAACAGTTGCGGTACACGCTCGCCGAATCGACGAGGTTCATGAATTTCTCAGCGGTCTCGTCGTCCTCCGTCACAATGCAGTCCGTATGGTGCGAACCGTAACGGTTGATGTGGTCTATCGCTTCCTCCGCGTCGTCAACCACTTTCACGCTCACTATGAAGTCGAGGTACTCCGTGCGCCAGTCGTCCTCGGACGCCGCCTCTACGCCCGCGATGATGTCACGGACGCGCTGCGTACCGCGAATGACGACTTCATTCACTCGCAGTTCCCTTTCGAGCGGCGGTAGCAGGGTCTCCGCCACGTCCGCGTGTACAAGCACGGTTTCGACCGCGTTGCAGGCCGCGGCGTACTGAACCTTGCTGTCGCGAATGATGGGTACAGCCTTCGCTATGTCGGCCGCTTTGTCGACATAGACGTGGCACACTCCGTCCGCGTGCCCCATGACGGGTATCTCGCTGTTCTCCATGATGTACCGCACGAAGGCGTTTGACCCGCGTGGTATGATGAGATCGATGGATTCATGGCAGCCGAGCAGTTCCGCCGTTTCCTCGCGCGACTCTATGAGCGTAAGGAAGCCCGCGGGAAATCCCACTTCTGTTCCCGCCGCGTGAATGGTTTCATATAACAGGCGGTTTGTGTGTTTCGCCTCGCTCCCGCCCTTCAGCACAGCGCAGTTGCCGCTTTTCATGCAGAGCGAAGCGATCTGCGCGAGGGCGTCGGGACGCGATTCGAAGATGACGCCGACGACGCCGATCGGACAGGTCGCCTGTTCGAGGACAAGCCCTTCGTCAAGCTGTCTTTTCGCGAGGATCTTCCCGATGGGGTCGGGCAGAGCGATGAGATCGTGAATACCGGCTATCACGTCGTCGAGTTTGCCGCCGTCAAACTTGAGCCGCTTCACTATGGGATCCGGCAGCCCGTTCGCTCGCGCCGCCGCGATGTCCTTTTCGTTCTCCTCGATTATGGCGTCGCGGCTCACTTCGAGCGTTGCGATTACCCTGGCAAGCGCACCGTTTCTCACCCTTTCGTCGAGAGCCGCAAGCCGGAAACTGTCGCGCTTGGCCGCCGCCGCCGCTTTTTTCACCTTGCTGTCAGTTGTGTTCATGTTATACCTTCCACTCCAAAGTATACCACAAGGTAACTATTCAGTCGCCACGCTATTTTTGTCCATCTCGGAACCTGATGACGATAGCTGCGAAGCGTAGCTGAGTCTAATACAAAGCGTTGGCTTCCTCACGTACTTCAAAGTACGCTCCGGTGAGCCAAAACCGACCTCAGAACCCAATCTGAACAAA
Source organism: Eubacteriales Family XIII. Incertae Sedis bacterium (assembly GCA_031269205.1). GTDB lineage: Bacteria > Bacillota > Clostridia > Peptostreptococcales > Anaerovoracaceae > JAIRPC01. Next base: position 6,378 of record JAISZM010000158.1, read on the forward strand.
ACTAGCGCGGCGACTGAATAGTTTAGATTGAATCACTGAACTGCAACACCACAAGAGACGTCTCTGAGACCCTTCACGCGTCTTTGCCGAGCCTCCTGCGCAACGCCGTGATATACTTATTATAAGACGACGGCACGATCAGGAAGGGCCATTCCTGGTCGCGGTACGCGCGCTGCGGAAGGAGCTGATATATATGTGGACGGGCGGAGTCAGAGTCATAATAACGAACACCGAGGGCAGTATCCTGCTCGTGCGCCAACATCACGACGGCAGGGATATTTGGATGGCGCCGGGCGGAGGCATAGAGGACGGTGAAAACTCACGGGACGCGGCGATACGCGAGGTTCTCGAAGAGACCGGACTCATCATCCACGTGGGGCGTCTGCTGTGGCACGTCGAGGAGACGTCGGAGCGCGGGCAACGCTTCGTGAACTTCTTCCTCGGAAAGATCATAGGCGGGCAGCCCGAGTTGGGTTCTGACCCGGAGCTTGGCGACGATCAGGTGCTCGATGAACTGAAATTCTTCTCGAAAGAAGAGATAGCCGGGATAGAACTCGTCTATCCCGACTACTTGCGCGATGAGATATGGGACGTCCTCGCGGAGACGCCGGAACACGACGTCTACCGCTTGAGGTAAGCCCGCCTACAGACCGCCGCCCACGCCCACCGCAATGCCGCAATCCGTCGTCGCGGTCGCCGTCGTATGATCGTGGCGCCGCGCATCGTGGCTTTAGTCTGTTAGTCCGCGGTCTGCTTTTCCGCAGCCGCTATCTCCGCGTTGATCGAATCGACGATGCTGTCGACCATCGAATCAAGTTCGGATTCCTTGTCAGCGGACAGGTGCGAATTGATCGTCAACTCGTCGCTCAGCACGGTCATCTGCTTCAGCTCCTTATCCAGGAACTCGCGGATCAGATCGCCTGCCTTCGGCGCCCACGTGCCGTTTTCGATGACGGCGAAGGTGCGCTTCTGAAGATTGAGAGCTTTCATGTCCATGAGGTAGTTGTGGATGAGCGGGTAGATGCCGAGGTTATACGTCACTGACGCGACGACGACGTGACTGTACTTGAAGGTTTCGGAGATGAGCCACGACACGTGCGTGTTCGACACGTCGCGCACCTTCACGTCCTTCACGCCGCGCTCCCTGAGCTTGGCGGCGAGGGCGACGGCCGCGCTCTCCGTGTTGCCGTACATCGACGCGTAGATGACGAG
>JAISZM010000048.1 GCA_031269205.1 Eubacteriales Family XIII. Incertae Sedis bacterium
CAGCATGACATTCTTGGGGTTTGCGCGGGCTATGGTTATTCCCTCTTCGGCATTTCCCTCGCCGTTCAGGCTGAAACTGCCCCCGGGACCGGAAATGCTTGCCATGATGTCGAGAAAACTGTAAACGGATACGCTCATCCATCAACCCCCCTATCTATTGACGTCAACAATGACGTCGACCCAATGGATAGCTCCGGAAAGTTTGACGGCTACCTGTATCGGAGTCGCCTTGCGCTGTTCCCGCTCGCTCTGCGCCTGCTCGTTGATATTTTGGTAGTAGACGTAGAACCCGGGAATTGTATCCTCTCGTTCGAGTTCCCCGAACCCGTCCGAGTTCCATATTCCCTGATCCGCGATGAGCCCGTTGTTCTGACCCTCCAGACAGACGTTTTTGCAGATCGCCGCGAGTACGTTCATGCCGGCGTTCGTCTGCGGTATTTTTGTCTTGCTCTGATAGAGCGCGTTCCAGAGTTCTGTCTGCAGCGCGTTCTGCAGCCAGTCTGTCCCGTGAATCTCGTCGAAGAACGCGCCGTTCGCCATCGTGCATTCCTGCAAGATCGGCTGATCGGTGTTGTAAAGCGCGTATACGTTGGCGTTCTTGCCGGCGAGCGCCTGCGCGCGCGTCTCGTTTATCTGTTCGTAGACGACGCCCGGCTCCTGTTTGAATTTCAGCGTTATCGTAGAACGGTTGGCGTTGAAGTTCACGGAAAAAGCGCGGCCGAACATCGAGGCGACAGCGTAGGGATTCTTGCTCGAAAATTGAACGAACGACCGCTTATAACCAAGTTTTTTGAGCTGGCTCGCGACGTCGGTATCTACCGTCGCTTCCAGCATGAGAGCGTCCCCCGAAGTAATGCCGAATATGCGGCTCTGAGAGGAGCCCTCAATAAACCCGGCCGCATCGATATTATCGTCGTCCGAAACCTGCGCGGTCGCCGCGAACATCAACCCGTACCATTCGCTCGACATCTCGGCGGCCCGGGCGGCCGCTTCTGCGGGAGTTTCCGTATCCGCGCCGGGTATCGGTTCGAGCGCCAATCCGTCGGTTAGCTTCAACTTGTCCGATATATCCGTCACTTCGCCTGTCGTCGGAGCCGACGCGTAACCTATCACGGCGTCCGCTCCGGCGGCGTTGGTTTTAATCGAGAATCTGTCTCCGTCGTACTCGACAACCGCCCCCGCTGAAGCGGACGTGAGAGCGGTATTGATGCGGCTCGCAACGCCGTCGAGATTGGTGACGAGAGAAAAGTTGAGCCCTGTGATTTCGACCACCGCGCCGCCGATGTTGAGCGTAAATCCGCCGTTTGTAACCGCCGTCCAAAGGCTGATAACCTTTTCCGCCGAGGACAGCACTCCTCCCTTTAAGATCGCCGGAAGCGCGGAACTCAGCCAGCGCCCCACCATGAGATTGAGCGGTCTCGGGGTTTGACCGTAATACAGCGACGCCGCGTAATATTCCGGGGCCGTCATGCCGAAATCGGCGGCAACTCCGTCAAGGCTGGTATAAGCCCTGATTCGTTCGTCCTGATCTATCACGTCGCTGTCCCCTAGAATGAGAAGCGTTCCGAAAGACCGGCGCGCGGCGGCAAGGGGTTGAAGATTTACGGTCACCCGCACCACGCGCCCGACATCCAAAGCGGTATTATCCTTTGCCAAATCAGTTCACCTCTTCCATTATCTATTTATTTTGAGGAATGTCCCAGCGCGGTAACGTTCCTCGTCCCATGTTTCATTCCCGCTTGTCCATGATTGGCCGCCATCGTCAGGGTGAAGGAGATTCAATACCGCGTAGCTTGCCGACGCCGCGAAGGTGATATAGATTACAAGATCGCATCGCCGAAGCCATTTGCCGTTAGCGAGTTCCGGCATCTGCGCCGCGCCGCCGACGCGCCTGACCGCGACGCCCATTTGCCGCAGCGCGTATCTGTTCTGTTCTATATGCAGGCCGCGCCGCATCATTCCCGCGTGTTCTTCCGAGGCCGGCCCGTAAAAATACAGCCGTATTTCCTTGTCCATCCAGTCCGTTACCTCGTCGTGACCGTCTCCGTCCGACGAGTGAACGACCGCGGGGTAATTCATCGCGGCGGCGTCCTGAATATAAAACGCGCACCAATCCTTCTCCGGCGATGGAGTCTTGAGCGGTTCTCCCTGAAACGCCGGGCGTATGAGCGCGGGCGCTATGCCCGTCAAACCAGCCACCATGTCATGAACCGCGTTCTCAAGCGGTTCGCGTATGGCTGCGGAAGGCTCCCTTATATATCCTCCGGCCGACGAATCGCCCATTAACTTCGCCCCCTCATATCCTGCGCGACGCAAACGGCCTTGCGCCATCCGACGCCATAGTCTCCCCAATCCTGGACATGACTGACCATATAGCGCGTTCCCCTCCACTCGATCTCATCGGGAAGATCGCTTTCCGTCCCTGTCGATAACTGGGTATCGCTAAATACCGTTATGCTTCCCGCCGCGCGGTCTCCCTCCATAAGGCGATCCAGGTCGTCGCCGCTTGTGGGTTGTATTACGCCTGCGGCTTCTACCGCCGTCTCGACGAGTACTGCGCGCCCGCGCTCGTCAGGGGTACGCCCCCGCTTATACACGGTGAAACTCTGTCTCCAACGAGGGTTTTTCAATACCCTGTCCGTGTTATGGAAAAGGCCGGACATCACGGTATATCACCCGCCTTTCTTGCGGACCACATAGGTTATGGAGCGCCTGAGAGCGCCGGTGTCGATAAGGGGCTTTTCGACGGCAGTCTCCCCCCTGCGATGGCTGCGGCCTTTTTTTGAACGGGGATGTTTCAACGGCTCCCAATCGTTATCCGTGAATTCTTTCTGTATCTGAGAGGCGGCGAGAACACCGGCCTTTTTGAGCGCGGTTTCGGTTGCCGCGGGATTCATCCGGTCGAGCGTTTCACGAGCGCCTTCGAGCAACGCGGCGACGATTTTATCTCTCGCGTGCTCGATGCCGGGTTCCATGAAAGGACGCGGGGGAATATAGGCGGCGGGAGCGCCGTAGTTGTGGATACGCGCGAGCGTCGCGTTATTCATAACTCCGTCGCTTCGATTGCTTTTATCCTCCGGCACCCCTACCAATACGCGGTTCAGGTCGAGCCCATCGATAGCGCTCAAGACCTCTTTCATTCTGTCGATTTTGACTTTCAGCCCAGGTTTCACAACTGAACGCCTCCAGCGCCGGTTACGGTCACGCCTAAAGGGCACTGAGTCCCGCCCGCGCCGATTATACGAACGAGGTCAAGGTACTGCTGGCCATAAATCGTAGAGGACATTTGCCCGCCCCCCGAATACGCGGACGCATCGTACGATTGTGAATATGACATGTTGCCGATGCTCTGAGATTCCGACGTGACCGCGCCGCTTCCGCCCGCGTCCCCAAATGTCAGACTCCTGTGCTCCATTGTTAATCCGTGCGCCGAGAACAGGTAAACGCCTTCGTCGTAGAGATTACCCCAGCGCGCGCGGTTCAATAGCTTCAACGCCAGGTTGAGCCAAAATTGAACGCGAGCGTCGGAGTAAACGCCCGTATCGATGAAGGCCGGGAAAGCCGCCCTGAAGCCTTCGATATCGGGCATGATTTACGCCTTCTTTTTGGTTGGTTTATCAGCGTTTGCCGGTAAATCAGGCGCTTTAGGCTTTTCTGGCGCGGTTTCCTCGATTACAACGGCCTTGCCGTCCCTTATCCACTCTTTGACCTGCCAATGTTTCAGGATGATAGGATTTGTTTCGCCATCTCCCTTGCCGAGTTTTACGTCGCCTTTGGGGTAGAACGCGCCCGCTATCCGGAGCGGCTGATACAGCCTTAAAATCTGTCCCACGCCGATCCCCCCTATGCCATTTCCGCGGTTTTAATCCTGTCGATGAGCACAGCCCTCGTGTCGTCTTCCGTATACTCCAAACCTAGTTCTGCTGCGAGCGCGCGGAGTTCTTCGAGTTTGAGCTTATCAACGGGCTTTCCGGAAATGTCCTTTTCTTTTGTGCTTGACGCTTCGCCTTGCGTGGCGTCGTCCTCGACAAACTCAATCCACCCTCGCTCGATGTAGTAGGTCAAGACGGGATGGGTTCTGTTAATCTCTTCCGGCAGCTCCGCCACGCCGTCCGGAAGTACCGTTATATTGCGGAAACCAATCGCGCTCGTGTATCTGTTCTTGACTTTCATCATGTCACACCCCCGGAACGATAAGCAGCGACAGCGGGTAATAGATGATAGCGCCCGCTATTCTCGCCTCGCACTGTATCTCGAACGCGAGGTTTTTCGGCTGAACTGGAAGCTGATTGAACATGAGCGGAATTTCTATCGTCAGCTTGCGCGGGTCAT
>JAISZM010000019.1 GCA_031269205.1 Eubacteriales Family XIII. Incertae Sedis bacterium
ACCCGGTTCAACAGGAATTTCGCATAGACTTTCTCCGCGTCCTCGGCGACGCGTTCGGCTCGTACCTCGTCGCGACGGACGACGACAGCCTCTCCATCGTCGATTGGCACGCCGCCCACGAGCGCGTGAACTACGAACGCTTCCTGGAAGAATACCGCTCGGACGAAAAACTCGTACAGGAGATGTTGACCCCCGCCGTACTGCGCGTCCCGGCGGCGGCGAAGCCGTACTCGGAGGAATGGGCCGCGTGGCTCACGAAGGCGGGTTTCTCGGCTGATATCTTCGGCGACGGTTCCCTCATCATCAAGTCCGCGCCGGCCTTTCTCAGCGCGGAGGAAGCCGTGCGCTACGCGGCTGACGTGGTGGAAGCCGGCGGCAAAGCCCCGCCCGACAACGACAGGGCCATAGAGCGCCTCATCGCGCGAGCCTGCCGCAGTTCCGTGAAAGCGAACTCTCGCATACGCCCGGAAGAGGCGTCCGCTCTCTTGAAGAGCCTCGCGAACTGCGCGAACCCCTACACCTGCCCGCACGGCAGGCCCGTATTCATCAGGTACACGAGACGCCAGCTCGAGAAACTGTTCAAACGAACGTGAGGAATAGAGGCGATGGGGATTCGTGAAGTGGGCGACTCGGTCGTCATCATGGGGCCTACGGCCGTCGGAAAGAGCGATGTCGCCGTTCTTGTGGCCGAACGGCTCGGCGGCGAGATCGTTTCGGCCGACAGTATGCAGATATACCGAGGACTCGACATCGGCGCGGCCAAACCGTCCGCGGAATTGCGCGCGCGCGTCCCTCACCGGATGATCGATGTCGCGGATCCCGACGAGGACTACTCCGTGGCGAGATATCGCAGGGCCGCGGGAGAGGCGATAGCGGACGTATTCGCCCGGAGCGGAGTGCCCGTGATAGTCGGCGGCACGGGCCTCTACCTCCATTCGCTCATCTACGACATGGACTTCGGCGGGGCAAAGCCGGACGGAGGCGCGCGGGCGGCGTATGAGCGTCTTGCCTCGGAGCGCGGCGCGGAGCACGTCCACGGTTTGCTCGCCCGAAGGGCGCCCGAGGCCGCCGCGAAGATACACCCGAACAATGTCAAGCGCGTGATTCGCGCCCTCGAACGCGTGTCGGCGAATGACGCCGGGGAATCCGCCGCGGACGTAAGCGGCGCTTACAAGCCCTTCGGTTTCAGCCTGCGCGGGGGCGGACTCATCGACCCCGCTCTCTTCCTGCTGACGAGGGAGCGCGCCGACCTCGTGAGGCGCATAGGCGAGCGCGTCGACGCGATGATGCGCGCGGGACTCGTCGAGGAAACGGAGCGACTCGCGAAACGGGGGCTGACGACGAAGCATCTCGCTATGCTCGGTATAGGCTACAAGGAAACGCTCGGCTATCTGAACGGGGAGTACGGCCTCGAGGAAGCCATCGAGCTGATAAAGATACACACGCGCCGCTACGCGAAGCGCCAGACGACGTGGTTCAAGCGCTACGAAGACGCGCGCGTTGTCGACCTGACGGCGACCTCCGAAAGCGAAGCGGCGGCGGAGATAGTCGCGCGTGTCCAGCCAGAATTCGATCTCGACTGACTATTCATTCAAATTATAATCGCATTGTAACATTACGTCACCGCGCCCATGCTAAAATTAATCAGAGTTTCATAAGCGCCGCGTTCGGCGTGGAACGGATATTTATGGCTAGAGAACTGCGCGTACACAACAAGAGCGACCGGCCTGACAACGTGGTCATGAAAGAGGCGGTCGTCGAGGAAAAGAGTGAGGCGGTCGAGCGCGAACTGCCGAATTTTTTGCGCGGGTTTTTCCTGTACTTGAGGAGCAGCGTGCTACCGATGTCGCGTCTCGCTTACCTCGGAGACCTACGGTTTTTCCTGCGCTATCTCATTGATGAGACGGATTTGACGGACGCGAAGGAGACGAAGGATATCAAACAGGCCGATCTCGCGCGGGTAAAGGCCGTCGACGTGAACATCTTTCTCGACTACTGCAGACGTTACAAGGTCGAGAACGAGAAGGGCGCCATCGTCTATACCAACGACAACAAATCGCTCGCGCGCAAACGCTCGTCGATCTCCGTCCTGTTCAAGTACCTGTATCGCGACGAACTCGTGCCGAAGAACATCACGGACGGCTTTGACCCGATCAGACTGCCGAAGCCCGGCGACCGCGAGATCAAGCGCCTCGAGGACGACGAGGTCGTGCTCATGCTCGACGCGGTCACCAACGGCACGGGCCTGTCCGATAGGGAGAAGGTGTTCTGGCAGCGCACGCGACTGCGCGACCGGGCGATACTCATACTCTTCGTGACCTACGGGCTGCGCATCTCGGAGCTGCGCGAACTGAACCTGTCCTCGTTCAACTTCGGCCGCGATGAGTTCAGGATATTCCGCAAGCGCGGCAAAGAGGCGACCTTGCCGCTGAACAATACGGCGAGAAAGGCTCTGCGCGCGTACATAGACGCGGAACGGTCGCAGACGGCTACCCTGTCCGCAGACGCGCCCGCCGACGCCGACGACGTTCGTCAACCGACCGCCGCGAACGCCCGGGCGGGCGACGGCGACGCGCTGTTCCTGTCGCTCAGAGGCGGACGTATCACGGAGCGCCAGATTCGCGAACTCGTGAAGAAGTACACGGGCATAGCGCTCGGTTCGGGACGCGGTGCGGGTTACAGCCCGCACAAGCTGCGCGCGACGACGGCGTCTTCGCTCATCGAGCGCGGCAACTCGATATTCGACGTGCAGGAACTGCTGAGCCACGACAATATCACGACGACGCAGCTCTACGCCGCCCACCGCAGAAACGCCAAGCGCGAACTCGTCAAGGATATGGAGTGGGACGAGGCGCGGTGAAAAGATCGCTGCTTTTGAACACGAAATGAGTAGGGCGAAAGCGCCGCTATACACAGAAGGATGATAGGTGCATAATAAATGTCAACCGAAAGAAGAGTTTTTTATACCGCGGAAAACGGGATTCTCGTCACCCCCCTCGCCAAAGAGGATGAGATAGCGACCGGCTTCGGTATAGGGAGCGAATTGGCCGGACTCGTCATCGAAAGCGAGGCGGATATCGAGAAGGGCTTTGAGAGGCGCGACCTCATATGCGCGCTGAACCAAAACAAGGTGCTCGCCGCCTTCCGCAAGAACCGCGTCTCTGAGAGCCACTTCGCCTGGGCTACGGGCTACGGGCAGGGCGACGCGGGCAGGGAGGCGACGGACCGCGTGTACGCGGACGTGTTCGGGGCGGAAGCGGCCCTCGTCAGGCCCATCATCACCTGCGGCACGCACGCGCTCGCCCTCGTCTTCCAGGGCATACTGAGGCCCGGCGACGAGCTGCTCTACTGTACGGGGCTGCCCTACGACAGCCTGCACTCTGCGATAGGGCTGACGGGGCAGGGCATGGGTTCGCTGGCCGACTTCGGCATCACCTTCCGCAAGGTGGATCTCAGTCCAGACGGACGCATAGATTTGGAAGCCGTGGAGAAGGCCATAGGCCCGAACACGCGCATGGCCGCAGTACAACGAGCGACGGGCTATGAGGAGAGAAGGGCGCTGACCATGGAGGAGATAGCCGATTGGGCGGCCCGCGTCAAGGGAG
>JAISZM010000063.1 GCA_031269205.1 Eubacteriales Family XIII. Incertae Sedis bacterium
CAAACGGCGCGATGGCGCCGCGGGTGGGCGCGCGGGCTCGGACGAATTTGGCGCCGCCGGCGAAGGCTCGGGCTCGAACGAATCCGGCGTTGCGGGCGGGCGGCGGTCCCCGGACATCGACGCGATACTCGCGCGGCTTTTCATCAGCACGTTCAAGATAGAGGAGCGCGCCATAGCCGAGTCGTCGAAGGGGAATATGTCCATATCGGAACTCCACGTACTGCGAGAGATAGGCGTCGGCCCCACTCGGACGATGACGCAGATTGCGCGCGGTCTGAAGATCAGCGTGAGCGCGCTGACGATAGCGATGAACAAACTCGAGAAGAAACAGCTTGTCAGGCGTGAGCGCGGCACGGAAGATCACCGGATCGTCAAGGTGAGCCTCACGGAGAAAGGCGTCGAAGCCTTTGAATATCATGACGCGTTCCACAAGAAAATGGTGCGTGACGCGCTCGGCAAATTGACGGCCGAGGAGCGCAAGGTGCTGTGGAGGACGCTCGTCAAACTCGACGCGTACTTCGCTCGCGAGTGGGCACGCCACGAAAAAAAGCCTGCGCGCTGACCGTTTCACGGCCGGCGGAACTACCCCTCGTAAAAAGACACAAAAATATTCTAAAAACCATGTGTAAACCGCAGATATTTGGGTAAATAGTTTATGTAGAAGAAATGCTCTTTTACGGTGCGGTTATAGCGAGGGGAACGATTGCGGCGCGGACGATGATCCGCAGGCCCCGGAATCGGATACAGGGGAAAACATGAGGTCAGGCGAAGTGACGGGCAGGGAATTGAGAAAGGCTATACTTATCATGGAGAATCGTTGTTGTTGCAATCTTCTGTTGGGGCTTGCGCTGAGTGATATGAACGGGGAAGAAGGCAATATGCCGGCGGATCTGGCCGAGCATTTTTCGCATACGCAGGACGCGGGTCGCGCGTACAACTTTAACGGGCGGGAAATCCGGGTGCCGGACGGACCGCGCCGAGCCGGCGGCGCTTGTTCGTTTTGCGGGGCGCTCGCGGCAGCCGTCGCCGTCCTCTATTGCGCGAAGGAGCACGAAGATGCGATCAACTGTCAGGATGAACTCATGGATTGGTTCGGTGACCACTTCGGCAGTTTCGACTGCGAAACCGTCGCGTCTATCCTGAATATCCCGAGGGACGAACTCTGCCCGAAGGTCATCCTCGAAACCTATTTGCACCTGAGGGATCATCTCGATCCGGACAACCATCTTTCCCAAAAGACGCTCATCTGAGGCTTTTCGGATTCATCTCACGCGGGCGCCGCGCAGCTCACGCCGTGCGGGCGTCGGGTCGGCGCGCCCTTTTATGCTATCGTAGGCAGTCGTACAGTTCTTCTCTCAGGGCGCTTTCCGCTAAGCGTCCTTTGCTGTCCTCTGCGCTTCCGACCGGATGGAAGCTGCCCGCAAACACGGCCGGCCGCCCCTTCAGGACTATGACGCGATCCGAGAGCCGGAGGGCTTCGTCCATGTCGTGCGTCACGAGTATCGTGGTGCGGTCCAACTCCTTACGGACGGACAGCAGCCAGTCCTGCATGTCGCCGCGCGTGATGACGTCCAAGGCGCCGAAGGGTTCGTCCAAGAGCATGATCTCCGCAGGGCACAGCGCAGTCCTCAGAAAAGCCGCGCGTTGGCGCATGCCGCCGGAGAGTTTGGCGGGGTACTCGTATTCATACCCCGCGAGGCCGAAGATGTCGATGATCCGCAGTGCCTTCTCCCGGTACTCCTTTGCCTTCCCGTGCAGGGTTCCGTAGAGGCACACGTTGTCGAGGATGTTGCGGTACGGCATGAGCAGGTCATCCTGCGGCATAGAGGCGAAATGCGAAGATATGCCCCTGACCGCTTCCCCGCCGACGAGGACCCGCCCGTCGTAGCCCGGCAGGATTCCCGAGAGGATATTCAGCAGGGTGGACTTGCCGCAACCGGACGGTCCGAGGATGCTGAGGAATTCACCCGGCTTCACGCGCAGGTTCAACCGCTCGAACACAGGCTCGTCCGGCCTGTCCTCGTAGGCGAAGCTCAGGTTTTCGATAGTCAGTCCCGTCATTGTCTTATGAACCCTCCGCTAATTCCGCGCGGCTTTGCCGCAGATCCTACCGCGCCTCACTCCAAAAACTCGTTTGTGTAACATTCGGACGCGGGGATATCGGCGGTGATCAGTCCGTACTCCCGCATGAACGCGCTGTAGCGATCCCATACCTCGTCCTTCATTTCGCCCCAGCGTTCCGCGTCGTCGATGTATTTCCCGTTCAGGTATTTTTGGGACTCCGTCAGCATTTCCGTATCGTAGCCCTCCACGTGTTCCGAGAGTATCTCCGCGGATTCCTCGGGGTTTTCGATGGCGTACTCGTAACCGCGCTTCGTGGCCGCGAGAAAGGCCCTCGTCGTGTCGGGGTCGTTCGCGAGCTTCTCGTTTGACGCGATGATGACGGGCGTATAGTAATCGAGGCGCTCATCGAATTGCGACAGCTCGAGGTAGTTCAGCGGTACGCCGTCGCGCTCGGCGGCGATCCCGTCCCATGCCCAAAATATCCAGTTCAGATCCACCTTGTCTTTCAGGGCCGCGTAGCCGGAGCCGTCGCTCGTTACGATGGTGAGTTTTGAAAAATCACCGCCGTCGGCTTCCATGACGGCCTTGATGACGGCCTCTTCCGAGGGCGCGCCCCAACCGGCGTAGACCTTCCCTTCGAAGTCCTTCGGGCGCGTGATGTTCTTGTCCTTGTAAGCGGCGAACCCCGACGTGTTGTGTTGAATGACGGTCGCGATGGCCTTAATCGGCAACGGCTCGTCGGCCGTCAGCGCGTAGGTGACGTCCTCTTGATAGCTGACGCCGTAGTCCCCCCGGCCGGTCGCGATGAGGGCCGTGACCGCGTTGTCGGCGGGTTCTATGATGTCCACGTCAAGGCCGGCCTCTTCGTAATATCCTTTGCTGCGCGCGACGTAGAAACCCGTGTGGTTGGTGTTGGGCAGATAGTCCAGTATCAAGGTGACTTCCGTCAGACCCCCGCCGTCGCCCCCGTCGCCTTCCGTCCCGTCCTCGGGGGTCGTTGTTTCCCCGCAGGCCGACAGCGCGATCGACAGAGCGCATATCAGGAAGACGGACAGCAGTTTGATTGCGAGGGCAGCGCCACAAACTTTCTTCACACGTCTGCGCGGCGCGCCTGTTCTCTGCTTGTTC
>JAISZM010000064.1 GCA_031269205.1 Eubacteriales Family XIII. Incertae Sedis bacterium
CCATTTTTGTCCATCTCGGAACCTGATGACAATCTTGGCTTCCTCACGTACCCTAAAGTACGCTCCGGTGAGCCAAGATCGTCCTCAGAACCCGACCTGAACAAAACTAGCGCGGCAACAACTGAATAGTTTCGATTTAAGCACTGAACAGATAGGCTCCGCAGGAGATCAGCGGCTTCTGTAGTTGACGATCATCTATCCGGGGACGGACGGCGGCAGAGATCGAAACGTGCTTCGGCAAACTCGCGTGTTATAATAAGCGTGTATGCAGCGTCGCGCCGCGCCGCAATCTTGCGGTTCGGAAACGCGGGCGCAACAAGCGTAGGAGGCACGGAGTGAGTTATAAGTCTGACATCGAAATCGCGCAAAGTACCTCAATGGAACCGATCGACGTCATAGCGGAGAGGGTCGGCATAGGAGCCGAATATCTCGAACACTACGGCCGCTACAAGGCCAAGGTAGATCTCCGGATAGCGGATGATCCGAAATATACGAAGCAAGGCAAGCTCGTACTCGTGACGGCCATCACGCCGACGCCGGCGGGTGAGGGGAAGACCACCACCACGGTCGGCCTCGCGGACGGGCTTCGCAGGATCGGAAAGAACGTCATGGTGGCGTTGAGAGAGCCGTCGCTCGGACCCGTGTTCGGCGTCAAGGGAGGGGCGGCTGGCGGTGGCTACGCTCAGGTCGTACCCATGGAGGATATCAACCTTCACTTCACGGGCGACATGCACGCCATCGGCGCCGCGAACAACCTGCTTGCGGCGATGCTCGACAATCATATCTTTCAGGGAAACGAACTCGGCATAGACCCGCGCCGCGTCACGTGGCGTCGCTGCGTCGATATGAACGATCGTCAGCTGCGCAAAGTTTTGAACGGTCTCGGTGGCCTTACGGGCGGTGTTCCGCGCGAGGACGCGTACGACATCACCGTTGCGAGCGAGGTCATGGCCATACTCTGTCTCGCGGACGGCCTGGCGGATTTGAAACACCGACTCGCCAATATAATAGTGGGATATACCGCGGATGAGAAGCCCGTCACGGCGGGGCAGCTGCAAGCGGAAGGAGCGATGTCCGTTCTCCTGAAGGATGCGCTGAAGCCGAACCTCGTGCAGACGCTCGAGCACACGCCCGCCTTCGTGCACGGAGGACCGTTCGCGAACATCGCGCATGGCTGCAATTCCGTGGTGGCCACGAAGCTCGCGATGAAGCTCGGCGACTACGTGATAACGGAAGCGGGATTCGGCGCGGACCTCGGGGCGGAGAAGTTCCTCGACATCAAGTGCCGCGCGGCGGGTCTGATCCCGTCGGCCGTCGTCGTCGTCGCGACGGTGCGCGCGCTGAAGCACCATGGCGGCGCGGCGAAGGACGCGCTGACGAAGGAGGATCTGACATCCCTGAACATAGGATTGCCGAACCTGTTGCGCCACGTCGAGAACATCACGCGGGTTTACGGCCTGCCGACCGTTGTCTCCATCAATAAGTTCCCCGACGACACAGACGCGGAGATAGAACTCATAGACAAAAAGTGCCGGGAGTTCGGCGTGAACGTGGCGCTGTCCGAAGTGTGGGAGAAGGGTAGCGAGGGTGGCGTCGCCCTCGCCGAAGAGGTCGTCAAGCTCTGTGAGGCGCCGTCGGATTTTCGCTTCTCGTATGAGGACGACCTGAGCATAGAGGCGAAGATAGAGGCGATAGCTACGAAGGTTTACCGCGCGGCGAACGTGCATATCGCGCCCGAGGCGCTCCGGCAGATAGCGCAGCTCGAAAAACTCGGATTCGGCGGCGCGCCGATCTGCATAGCGAAAACGCAGTACAGTTTTTCCGACGATCCGACCCTGCTCGGCGCGCCCGACGGATGGACGCTGACGGTCAAGAGCGTGAAGATGTCGGCCGGCGCGGGATTCGTTGTGGCGCTGACCGGCGACATCATGACGATGCCGGGTCTGCCGAAGAGTCCCGCGGCGGAGAAGATAGACGTGGACGACAGCGGCGTCATATCCGGCCTGTTCTGACGGAGGCGCAGATGGAACGAAACAAGGTTTATATGACATTGATACAAAAGGAAGTAAGCGAATTCGTCTTTGAACTCTCGAGCCGCAACCCCATTCCAGGCGGAGGTGGCGCGTCCGCGCTCGCGGGAGCGCTCGGCGCGTCGCTCGGCGGCATGGTCGCGAACCTCACGATCGGCAAGCCGAATTACGCCGACGAAGAGGACGAGATGAAACGACTGAAGGTCGCGACCTATCGCGTACAAAAGGAATTGTTGGATCTCATACAGAAGGACGCGGACGCGTTTGGGCCGCTTGCGGGCTCGTACCGAATGCCCGCGGAAACGGAGGAAGAACGCGCGTCGAAGGCTCGCGTCATGGAGGCGTCATTCAAAGAGGCTTGTCTCGTTCCGCTCTCCATGATGAAACTCTGCGCCGAGGCCATCACCCTGCTCGAGCGTCTTGCGGAGATAGGCAACAGGCTCGCGCTGTCAGACGCGGCCTGCGGCGCCGTCCTGTCCGCGGCGGCCATGCGCTCGGCGTGGCTGAATGTGGTCGTCAATACCGTTTCGATCACCGACGACTCTTTCGCGAGCCGCGTAAACGATGAGGGAGAGGCTCTCATGAGGGAATATCTGCCGCGCGCCGAGCAAATCTTTGAGAATATCGAGCAAACCTATCGGCGGGACGATGTGAGGCCGGCGCGTGACATCGAATAACAGAGACGTGATGTTTGCGAGTGAGGAAGAGTCGTGACGAGAATAATGTTGGGAAAACCCGTCGCGGATGAGATGGCAGCGTCTCTCGCGGCGAGCGCCGAACGGCTCGCGGCCTCTGGCGTGAGTCCGCGTCTCGCGGTCGTCCGCGTTGGGGATCGCCCGGACGACGTGGCCTACGAAGACTCGATAGCGAGGCGCGCGAAGTCGGTCGGCGTCGAACTGAAGCGGACGGTTTTGGGGCCGGACGCCGATACTTCGCTCTTGCGGGAGGCGGTGCGTTCGCTTGCGTCGGACGAAAACGTCCATGGGATTCTCGTGTTCAGGCCGTTGCCGCAGAGCGTGGGCGGCGACGCCGCGCTTGCCGACATACCTTTGGGAAAGGATGTCGATGGCGTAACGGCCGCGCAGATGGCCGCGCTCTACACGCTGAAGAAGGGAACTGCGCACCCAGACGTGTTTTTCCCGTGTACGGCTGAGGCCGTTATGCGCGTTCTTGACCATTATGGAATATCGGCCGTCGGCAAGCACGCCGTCGTGATAGGGCGAAGTTCGGTTATAGGCAAACCCGTCGCCCATCTGCTGCTTGCGCGCGGCGCTACGGTGACGATCTGTCACAGCGAAACGACGAGCCTCGTCGAGCAGACCCGCGGCGCGGACATCCTCGTGTGCGCCGCGGGACTCGCCGCAAAGAACAGAGCGCTGAGGCTCGGCGCCGAATACTTCTCGCCGGGACAGACCGTCGTCGACGTAGCGATCAACGCGGACGATGAAGGGCTGTACGGTGACGCTGACACGGACGCGGCGCAAGGCGTTGCGGCGAACATCACGCCCGTACCCGGCGGTCTCGGCGCCGTCACAGCCTTCGTTCTTATGGAGCACGTGATCCGGGCGACCGAGGCCGCGATGGAAACCGAACGCAACAGGTGAACACAAGAGGCGATTCCTTTTGTGTGTGCCGTGCAGGATAGTGGAATGGGGGAATTACATGAGGAACAGAAAGCTTGACGCCTATCTGAAAGACATCGCCGAGGGGCGCGTATCGCCCGTTGTAGCTGCGGAAAAACTGCGTATGCAGCCCTACGACGATATGGATTTTGCGAAGCTCGACACGAACAGGGAGTTGCGAACGGGCCGCGGCGAGGTCGTGTTCGCCCTCGGCAAGACGCCCGAACAGACGGCGTCCATCATGCTGCGCATGGCGGAAAACGCAGCCGCCGAAGCCGCAGAGCGCAACTTAGGGGTAGAAGCTCCCGGTGTTCCGATTCCCGTTTCCATCCCGCCGATCTTCGCGACGAAGGCGTCGCTCGAACACTATGCCGCCGTGACGGAGGCGTTCGGCGACGGTCGTATAGATGAATGCCTCTTCACACCCGAATACTACGATACGGCGAGGATGATCACCGTCCGGAACACCGTACCGGGGAACGACAGACAGGGAGCGACGCGGAGGGACGGACTCATCGCCGTCGTCTCCGCCGGAACGGCCGATATGCCCGTCGCGGAGGAGGCCGCCCTGACAGCCGAACTCTACGGTCATGAGGTCATGCGTATATACGACGTGGGCGTGTCGGGGCTGCACAGACTTTTGGACCGGGTGGACGACATCAGGAAGGCCGACGTCGTCGTCGCCGTCGCCGGCATGGAGGGAGCGCTCGTGTCCGTCGTCTCGGGACTCGTGTACCGGCCCGTCGTCGCCGTGCCGACATCGGTGGGCTACGGCGTTACGCTCTCGGGGCTAACGCCGCTCTTCGCCATGCTCGGGAGTTGCAGCCTCGGCGCGGGCGTCATGAATATAGACAACGGCTTCGGCGCGGCGCACTATGCGTCGATGATACTCGGCGTCAGGGAAACCGGCGGAGCCGAAAACGTCGGCGGAGCGGGAGAGACGGAAAACGATGAATAGATTCGCGCATTTCGATTGCTCGTCGGGCGTGAGTTCCGATATGTTGCTCGGCGCGCTGCTGCACTTCGTCGGGGATGCGGACGCGGTCGCCGCGGAGCTTCGCGGCCTTGGCCTGTGCGAGTTCCGACTCCGCGTGAATACGGTCGAGAGGAAGGGCGTCACGGGTTACGCCGCGGCCGTCGAGATAGCGAGTCCTCCGGCGGGGGGCGCGCGCGCCGAATCGACGCCTTCTCACGGACGCCATGAGCGTGACCACAGCCACGGCCACGATCATGACGATGACCATCACCATCACCATACGCACATAGCCTACCGGGATGTCGCCGCGCTGATAAGCGACGCGGACATCGGTTCGAAGGCGAAGGGATATGCTCTCGCCGCCTATCGCGCACTCGCGGAAGCCGAGGCCGCCGCTCACGGAACCACGACGGATGAGATTCATTTTCATGAAGTCGGTTCGCCGCGCGCTATCTACACGGTCACGGGCGCCGCCATAGCCGCGGAACTTATCGGCGTCACTGACTTCACGTGCGGGGCGCTCACGGACGGCAGCGGCTCGGTGGAGTGCGCTCACGGCACGATACCCGTGCCTGTGCCAGCCGTCAGGGAGCTGCTGAAACAGACGGAGATACCGCTCGTCAGCGACCCGGCTATAAAAACTGAACTCGTCACGCCGTCCGGCCTTGCGCTGCTCATCGGATTCGGATGCCGCTACGTCAAATCCGACGCCGTCCCGTCTGGTGAGTCCGGCCCGTTCAATCCATCCGATCCATTCGCCCGAAACGAATCACCTGTCACGGGATACGGCTTCGGCTCACGTGACACCGGTCTGCTCGGCGCCGTCCGCGCCGTCCTGTCGCGGACGCGATGAGGGCGCGCGGCGAATAGTTCTGTGTTAAAATTATAAAATTAGCGGTGAGTGAAATCACGGAGTTTTGAGGGCCGGCGAAGGCCCCGGCAAAGATCGCGCGGAGAAGGATATGACGAAAATACCGGAAAAGAATTACGACCCGAAGGGCTTTGAGGCGCGGATCTACCGCGAATGGGAGGAGGGCGGCTGCTTTCACGCGGAGATAGATCCCGCGAAAGAGCCGTACACCATCATCATGCCCCCGCCGAACATCACGGGTCAGCTCCACATGGGGCACGCGCTCGACCAGACGTTACAGGATGTGCTCATAAGGTTTAAGAGGCTACAGGGATATTCCGCGCTGTGGCTTCCGGGCACGGATCACGCGAGCATCGCGACCGAAATGCGCGTCGCCGAGGATATCCTTGAAAAAGAGGGAAAAACGAAGCAGGAGATCGGGCGCGAGGAATTCCTGAAACGCGCGTGGGCGTGGAGGGAACTCTACGGAGGGCGCATAACGGAGCAGCAGCGCAGGCTCGGCACGAGCTGCGACTGGGAACGTGAGCGCTTCACGATGGATGAGGGGTTGAACAAGGCCGTCGTCGAGCAGTTCGTGCGCCTGTACGAAAAGGGATACATCTACAAGGGCAGCCGCATGATCAACTGGTGTTCCGTCTGTGGTACGTCCCTCTCCGACGCGGAGGTCGAACACGAGGACAGGGAGGGGATGTACTGGTATTTTCGCTACCCTTCGGCAGACGGGGGAGAAGGTATAGTCGTCGCTACATCGAGACCCGAAACGATGTTCGGCGATACGGCCGTCGCCGTGCATCCGGACGACGAGAGATATAAGGATATGATCGGCAAGACGGTACTACTGCCGATCATCGGCAGGGAGATACCCGTCGTCGCGGATACTTATCCCGATCCGGATAAAGGCACGGGCGCCGTGAAGATCACGCCGGCGCACGACCCGAACGATTTCGAGGTCGGGGAGAGACACGGACTCGAACAGATCGTATGTATAGGTTTTGACGCGAAGATGACCGCGGAGTCCGGCGCGTACGAGGGCATGGATCGCTACGATTGTCGTAAGGCGTGGGTGGATGAACTGACCGAGGGAGGATATCTCGTCAAGACGGAAAAGGTCGTCATACCGGTCGGAACGTGTTACCGTTGCGAGGCGGCCGTCGAGCCTATGGTGTCGGAGCAATGGTTCGTGAAGATGAAGGAACTGGTAGAACCCGCGATAGCGGCCGCGAAAGATGGCAGCCTGAAACACGTGCCGGAACGCTTCGAGAAGATATACCTGCACTGGCTCGAGGACATCCGCGACTGGTGCATCAGCCGCCAGCTCTGGTGGGGACACCGCATACCCGCCTACTACTGCGACGCCTGCGGCGAGATCGTCGTCGCGCGTGAACGGCCGTCCTCCTGTCCCGCTTGCGGGGCCGGGGAATTGCGGCAGGACGAGGACGTGCTCGACACGTGGTTCAGTTCCGCGCTCTGGCCCTTTTCCACGCTCGGCTGGCCGGAAAAGACACCCGACCTCGATTACTTCTATCCGACGAGCGTCCTCGTGACGGGCTACGACATCATATTCTTCTGGGTCGTGCGCATGGTGTTCTCGGGCTGCGAGGCCATGGGCGAAGTGCCGTTCAGGCACGTCTTCGTGCACGGCCTCGTGCGGGCGGGCGACGGCGTGAAGATGAGCAAGAGCCTCGGCAACGGCGTCGACCCCATAGAGGAGATAGACCGCTACGGCGCGGACGCCCTGCGCTTCATGCTCTTGAGCGGCAGCGCGGCCGGCAACGACATGCGCTTCACGACCGACAAGATCGAGGCCGCGCGCAACTTCGCGAACAAGCTGTGGAACGCCTCTAGGTTCGCCATCATGAATCTCGGCGAGGGCGGGGCTGAGGCCGTCCCCTCGCTGTCCGACCTTCCCGCGGGCAGCCTGCGCGACGAGGACAGATGGATTATCGACAAGATCGCTTTCGCGGCGGCGGACATAACGCGCAACATCGAAGCTTATGACCTGTCCGTCGCGACGCAGAAGATATACGAACTCATATGGAACGAATACTGCGACTGGTATATCGAGTTCGTGAAGCCAAGACTCACGAGGGACGACGATGCGGACAAACAGGCGGCGCGCTCCGTGCTCATAGCCGCGCTCTCCGACTTGCTCAGGCTGCTGCACCCCTTCATGCCCTTCATCACGGAGGAGATATGGTCCTTCATCGGCAAGGACGGCAGGCTGATAGTGGACCGATGGCCGGTTACGGCGGAACGCGCCGCGCGCCGCGCGGACGCGGGCCCGCTCTTGTCCGCGGATATCCACGATACCGCGGAGGAGGCCGAGGCCTTCGCGCGGGCATACGTGAGAACGGAAACCGTGAAGGAGATAGTCAGGGCGGTCAGAGCCATTCGGACGGAGGCGGGCGCCGCGCCGTCGCGCGCCCTGCCCATCGTGATAAAACTCGACAAAAGACTGGGCAGGGAGCAGTTGACGGACGGCGGCGCCCCCGGGGGGATACTGTCGGGGATAGCGGAGCTCTTTTCCGGCGCCTCCGGCGCCTCTGTGCGCGCCGAACTCGGTGCGGAGGTGGAAACCCTCATAGGCAAGCTCGCGAACGTTTCCGGCGTAACGGTTACCAAGAGCGATAGGGACGTGCCCGCAGACTCCTTGTCGTCCATCCTCACGGGCATGGCGGTCTACGTCGCGTCCGACGACCTTCTCGACTACGGGGCGGAGCGCGAACGGCTTGGGAAAGAGAAGGACAGGCTCGAGGGCAATATCGCGCGCCTGCGCGGCAAGCTGGCCAACGCGGACTTCACGTCGAAAGCGCCTGAGAATATAGTGCGGACGGAGCGCGAAAAACTCGCGACGGAGGAGGACGCGTACGAGAAGGTTCTCGCGCGTCTCGCCGCGATAAGCGGTAGGTAGACGTGGACGCGGAAGAGAGGATAAGGTCTTTTCAGAAATTCGGGTGGAAGCTCGGGCTTGAACGTATGCGCGCTCTCTGCGATCTGCTCGGCGATCCCCAGGACAGGCTGAAGGTGATCCATGTAGCGGGCACGAACGGCAAGGGTTCCGTGTGCAGATATCTGTATGAAGCGCTGCTCGCGCACGGTCATACGGTGGGACTCTTCACCTCACCGGGACTCGGCGACTTCCGTTCGCGCGTCGAGGCGGACGGCGGGTGGATATCCGCAGACGATCTGGAGAACTGCACGGGCAGGGTCATGGACGCCGTGGATAAGATGGACCGTCATGACCCGCCGACGGAATTTGAGGTGCTGACCGTCGTGGCTCTCGTGTACTTCGCTTCGAGAGATCTCGATTTCGTCATACTCGAAGTCGGCCTCGGCGGTTCGGCGGACTCCACGAACATCGTGAGTGTCCCCCTCGTGAGCGTCGTCACCGAGATAAGTTTCGATCACATGACGCAGCTCGGCGATACGATAGAGCGGATAGCCGCGGAGAAGGCGGGAATAATCAAGCCCGGGCGTCCCGTCGTTGCCTCCGCGCGTGGCGAGGCCGCCAAGGTCGTCGCGAGAAGGGCGTACGAACTCGGCGCGCCGCTCACGGACGCGAGCGAGCGGATCGTGGGCGTCCCACACGATGCGCGCGGCGCGGCGGCTTCGCCCGGCGCCGCAGTCCACGCCGATGGCGGGTCTTTTCGCCCGCGCGGCGGCGTTCCCGTTCGCGTACGAAGCGAGAGCCTCGGCGGTTCGCTCTTTTCATGCGAGATCGGCGGAACGCGATACGGCGACATCGAGATATCCATGCCGGGCAGGCATCAGATACGTAACGCGGTATGCGCACTCGCTGTCTTCGATGTCCTGCGCCGAATGAAGGACGCGCATCTTCCTTCGTACGTCAGTCGTACCGCGCCGCCGCTCATTCGCGCCGACGCGGAAGCGTTGAGACGCGGATTGAAGGCCGCCCGACTGCCGGGCCGTTTCCAGATCGTCTCGGGAGGCCCGGCGGAACCGGACGACCCCTTGATCGTCCTCGACGGCGCGCATAACGCCGCGGGCGCGGCGGCTTTGCGCGCTGCCGTAAGTTCGCTGCTGCCGTCAAAGAAAAATCTTGCGCTTATGGCGGTGGTGCGCGACAAGCAAGCGGATGTTATACTAAGGGAAATAAGCGGGTTTGCGGACGGCGCGATATTCACGAAAGCCTTGAACGAACGCGCCGCGGACACCGCGGACCTCGCCGAGATGTGGGCTGACGTGAGTGCGGCCAGCGCCATCGTCATAGACGATCCGCGCGAAGCCTACCGCACGGCGCGTGCCATGGTCTCCGCAGGCGAGTACGACGCGCTCGTGGTATGCGGCTCGCTGTATCTCATCTCGGACATAATGAAAACGGCGTGCGTCCCGCGGTGAGCTGCGCAAGACGCGTAAATGATAGCATTCCATCATCGGAGGAAGGTTTATGAACTACGAAAGAGTGCTCCTCTTTTACAACCCGCGCGCGGGGAACGGAGTCGTGATAAACAATCTCGACAGAATCATCGCGGCCTTCCAGCGCCGCAAGCGGGTGCTCGTACCCGTACGCATAGACCGCGGCATCAATTTGGATAACATCTTTTCATCTCTGGATAAAGGAGGCTTTTCGAAGATCGTCGCGGCAGGCGGCGACGGTACCGTACATGCAGTCGTCGGCTCAATGGTGAAGCACGATGTCGACATACCCCTTGCGCTCCTGCCCGCGGGAACGGCAAACGACCTCGCTCACTATTTCGGCATACCCACTTCGTTCGGAGAGATGCTGAAGATAGCCGTAGCCGACAACTGCGTCAGAATGGACGTGGGGCTCGCGAACGGCAGGCCCTTTGTCAACGTTCTCGCCGCGGGCGTTCTGGTCAACGCCAGCCAGAAGACGGATCCTGTGGCAAAGGACACGTTCGGACTCGCCGCTTATTACGTGCAGGCGTTGTCGGATCTGCCGAAGATACACCCGATCCCCGCGAAAATCACCCTTCCCGATCAGGTTATAGAGACCGACATCAACGCCGTACTCATACTGAACGGCCGCGGCGCGGGCGGACTGAGATCCGTCGTGCCCCATTCCGTGATAAACGATGGTCTGCTTGAGGTCATGATCGTGAGGAACGTCCCGTTCGTCAACTGGGGGGTTATCGCTCTCAGCGTCCTCATGGGCCGGCACGAAAACAATAAGTTCATCTCGTTCCACAGCACGGACAGGGTGAGGATAGAATCGGAGGAGTACATAGTGACCGATCTCGACGGCGAAAAGGGTATGCCGTTGCCCGTGGACGTCAGCGTGTTGCCGAGCAGGCTTGAGGTATGTGTACCAGCGGATTGGGAGGATGAAACGTGCTAAATATGGAGGATGAGACGTGCTAAATATGGAGGATGAAACGTGATAAAAATAAAGGAGACGACCGACTATCGTCCGCTCATCCCTTTCTTCATCGAGAACGGATTGGAGTTCGAGGAAGGAGAGGAATACGGGGGCGACGAGATAGTGATGTGCTGGAGAGCGGACGAATTTCCCGGGAACGACCCGTCGCCCGCGCCGCCGCCCGGCGCGCAGGGAGCGAACTTTGAAGCGCGGCGACAGGCGCATCCGCGCCTGGTCGGAGGCGCCGTTCTGGCGAAGCGCGAGGGTGAATACATCTGCGATGGCATAGCCGTGGCGCCCGAACACAGAAAGGACGGACTTGGCAAGGAACTGCTTGATCTCATCGTCGCCGAGGCAAAGAGCAGAGGCGCCGCGGAGGTGTTCCTCGTAGCGCGGGCGCCGGGCTTCTTCGCGAAATCCGGTTTCGTTCCCGTGCCGAGGGAAGAAGCCCCCGATTTTTTCGAGTGCTTCACCTGCCCCCAATACGGCAAGACCTGTTATCCCGAGGTGATGCGCTTAGGTAACCTCTCAGGGATTCTCTGACCCGCCGCGTGGACTCCGCCGTGACCTCGCGATCCTCGCGACTTTTTCGGCGCTGTTTCAATAGAAGCCGCTTTTTGATATACTTATGGGCATATGAATTTTTTCCGCAAAGAGGGAACGTGGTTTGATTAACCAGAAGAAAGCTTTCTCGGGGTTTCCGGGCCTTGACGAGGCGCTCGACTACATGCGTTGCGGCGACATCGTCGTCTGGCAGGTGTCCGAGATTGCCGATTATCGTTTTTTTGTGGATCCCTTCGTCGAAAGGGCGCTTACGGAGCGCAAGAACGTGGTCTACTTCCGGTTCGGCAAGCACGACGCGCTCGTGGAGCCGTCTTTCGGTGTCAAGATATACGAGATAGACATAGACGGTGGATTTGAGTCCGTCGTCATGTCCATTTCCGACATTATCGAGGAGGAGGGAAACGAAACCTACTACGTCTTCGACAGCATGACGGATATGCAGGTCGAGTGGGTCGCTGACTTCATGATGGGCAACTTCTTCGTCGTTACGGCGCCCGAGATCATGCGGACGAACTCCATCGCCTACTTTGCCTACACGCGCAATCACCACTCCTTCGAGTCGGTGGCGCGCATTCGCGAGACGGCGTCGATACTCATTGACGTGTTCTCGGGAGACAATCACATGTACCTGCAGCCCCTGAAGGTGGCAGACCGTTATCTGCCGACGATCTTCCTGCCGCACCGCGTGGATCACGACGACACGGACAGCCTGAGGCCGCTGACGAATGGCATAGAACTCGCGCGCTATTTCACGCTCGTGGCTCAGAACGGCAATGTCGACAGCACGCAGAATCTGGATAATTGGGAACGGTTCTTCATGCGAAAAAAAGCCGATCTGCAGGACGGGGCGGGTTCGGGCGATCTGCGCGAACTGTGCCGTCTCGTGTTCGGCAACGACGAGCGCATCCTCGACATAGCCGTAGAGAACGTGAAGCTCTCCGATCTGCTGGATATCAAGGTTCGCATGATCGGC
This sequence comes from Eubacteriales Family XIII. Incertae Sedis bacterium, assembly GCA_031269205.1. Lineage (GTDB taxonomy): Bacteria > Bacillota > Clostridia > Peptostreptococcales > Anaerovoracaceae > JAIRPC01. The sequence continues at coordinate 12,378 of JAISZM010000064.1, forward strand.
GTCGGCAGCATAGGCGGCAAGGCGACGGGCATGATACTCTCGCGCATGATCGTCAACAAGAGGCTGCCGGAAATGATCGACATACTCGAGCCGCACGATTCCTTCTACATCTGCTCCAACCTCTACTACACCTTCCTCGTAAAAAACAAATGTTGGGGGCTGAAGATAAAGCAGCGGAGGAAAAGCGGCTATTTCCCCATCGCCGAGATTATCAAAGAAAAGATACTGGAGGGGACATTCTCAGACAGCATCCGTGAGCAGTTTCGCCGTATGCTCGAATATTTTGGTCAGAGCCCCATCATCGTCAGGTCGTCAAGCCTGCTTGAAGACGCCTTTGGAAACGCTTTCGCGGGCAAATACGAATCCGTATTCTGCGTCAACAAGGGAGCTCTTGAGGAGAGGCTTCAGGCGTTCGAAGACGCGATCAGGACGGTCTACGCGAGTACGATGGACGAGTCGGTTCTCGAATATCGACTGCAGAGAGGTCTCTCCGCGAAAGACGAGCAGATGGCCGTACTCGTGCAGCGCGTGACGGGCTCGCTGTTCAAAGATCTCTACATGCCCGCCGCCGCTGGCGTAGCTTTCTCACACAACGCTTATCGATGGAATCAGGATATAGATCCGGACGCGGGAATGATGCGCATCGTCATGGGTCTCGGCACGCGCGCTGTCGACCGCACGGACGGGGACTACCCGCGCATAGCCGCGCTCGACAAACCCTATCTGAGGGCCATGCCCGGCAAATTCGTATCCGACTTTGCGCAGCACAAGGTCGACGTGCTCGACCTATCGATCAACGCCCACACGACGAAGCCGATAGAGGAGGTCGCCGAACGCATGTCGAGCTGGTTCAAGGCCATCATGATCGAACACGACACGGTGCGCGAGGATGAACTGAAGCAGTACGGCATGAACAGGAACATCATATTCACCACCTGCGAGAACCTGTTGCGCAACGAGGAATTCGTGACCTCCATACGCAGGATACTCGACACGGTCGAAAGCGAGTACGAATACCCCGTGGACATGGAGTTCGCTCTGAACATATCCAAGTCGGGAAGATTTGTAATAAACCTGTTGCAATGCAGGCCGCTTCAGGTAGGAGGCGCGGGCATACGCGTTGATCTGCCGGACATATCGAAGGAAAAGACCTTCTTCCGGCTGACCGGCGGCACGATGGGCGGCGAATATTTTCAGGAGATAGACGCGGTCGTGCGCATAGACCCCAAACTCTATTACGAGTACCCGTACAATCAGAAGCCCGTCGTCGCACGGGTCGTAGGGCAGGTCAATCAGTCGTACAAGAAGAGCAACAAGGTGGTGATGCTGCTCGTGCCGGGACGCATCGGCACCTCGTCGCCCGAACTCGGCGTACCCGTGAAGTTCGCTGAAATATGCAACATGAGCATCGCGTGCGAGGTGGCCTACGAGGGAGCCGGCTACCTTCCTGAACTCTCATTCGGCAGCCACTTCTTTCAGGATCTCGTCGAGGCGGATATATTCTACGCGTCCATATTCGAAAAAAAGGGAACGACGTCGTATTACGATCCTGAGTTTTTCTCGGACGACGAGAGCGTATTGACGGATATCGTGAAGGACGACCTGGCCGAGGCTATAACGGATATCGTGAAAGTGTACGACACGCAGGGCAGGGGACTGAAAATAGTATCGGATATTACAGAAGGGGAAACCGTATGCGGCTACTTTTGAGGCAGAGGAGGGAATGGTATGAAGGTAATCCTGGACGGGATGGGGGGCGACGACGCTCCCGCGGAAATAGTTAAAGGCGCGGCCGAAGCCTCGGGTGTCATAGGCGAGCATGAGGTATGTATCGTCGGGGACGAGAGCGTCATAGAGGCGGAACTCTCGAAACACGCGCACGACAGGCGGAGGTTATCCATCATACACGCGCCCGACATCATCGAGGGCGACGATTCACCGGTCAAGGCTATAAGGCGCAAGCCTGACAGCAGCATGGTCAAGGGTCTCGAAGCCGTCAGGGACGGCGTGGGCGGCGTGTTTTTGTCCGCCGGCAACAGCGGCGCGCTCGTCGGGGGCAGTGTCATGCTGCTCGGTCGTATACCCTCTATCGACAGGCCCGCGATAGGGAGCCCGTACCCGCTGCTCGAGGGAGGCGCGGCCCTGCTCATAGACGCCGGCGCGAATTCCGAATGCAAGCCGCGCAACCTGCTGCAGTTCGGTATCATGGGCAACGTCTACGCGCAGACCGTGTTCGGGAAGGAACATCCGAGGATAGGACTCGTCAACATGGGCACTGAGAAGGGCAAGGGCAGCGCCCTCCTGAAAGCCTCATACGATATTATTGGAGAGGCGTCTGAAAAACTTGGACTCAAGTTCGTGGGCAACGTGGAGGCACGGGACGTACCCGTAGGCATCTGCGACGTGATAGTCTGTGACGGGTTTGTCGGCAATGTCATCCTGAAGATGACGGAGGGCGTGGGACTCAGCATCATGCATCTGTTGCGCGAAAAATTCACGGAGGGCTTCATCGCCACCATCGGCGCCGCGCTGCTCGTGGGCAAGCTCGGAGAGCTGAAGAAGATGTTCGATTATACGGAGTACGGAGGCGCGCCCGTACTAGGAGTAGCGAAGCCCGTCGTGAAGATGCACGGCTCGTCGAACGCCAAGGCCGTCGTCAACGGCATAGCCAAGTCTATCGCCTTCGCGGAGGGTGGCGTGATCGAGGCCATCACAGAACATATGTCGCGCGTGGCGGATATCGCGTCGAACGAAACGGGTGGAACGAACGAGGCGGAGATGGCGAACGCCGCGGTCGGAGATATGACGCATGTGGCAAAGGAAGAAGATGACGGAGCAGATCGAGTTTAGAGGATTACAAAAGATAATACGGTACAGGTTTCGGGACAGGTCGCTGCTCGAGAACGCGCTCATGCACACGTCATACGTGAACGAGCAGGGCATGGAGCGCATCATGTCAAACCAGCGGCTCGAATATCTCGGCGACGCGGTCATCGAGCTGGTCGTGACCGACATCATATTCGACAAACTTCCCAACGCGGATGAGGGGCTTTTGACGCAGCTGCGGTCGCAGCTCGTTTGTACGGCGGGACTCGCCAGAGTCGCGCGCTCCATAGGCCTGGGGAATCACCTCGTACTCGGCAAGGGCGCGGAGATGACGGGAGAGCGCGACAATCCGACGATACTCGAGGACGCCTTTGAGGCGCTCTCGGGCGCCATCTATCTCGATGGTGGGTGGAAGAAGGCCGACGCTTTCGTTCGCAACGCCATGCAGGTTTCGATACTGAACGCGATAGACGACATGGGAGGGAGACCCACGGGTTCGGATCGAAAGTCGGCCTTGCAGATCGCGCTGCAAAAGAAGGGACAGGCGCATATCTCGTACAGGGTGGCGGCGGCCGAGGGCCCCGCGCACGACAGGACGTTTTACGTCGACGTCTACGCGTCGGGTAAGATGCTCGGCTCGGGGGTCGGCTCATCGAAGAAGGAAGCTGAGCAGGACGCGGCGGGCAAGGCCCTCGACGCTCTGAGCGCAAAGACAAGACAGCGGAGAGGCGGCGGCCGGAAAAAGACGGGCGAACAGAGTTCGCGCGGCAAATCCGCGGGAAACGCCAACAGGAGAAAGTAAACGCCTATGTACTTAAAGCGGGTTGAACTACAGGGATTCAAGAGTTTCGCCGATCCGATAACGATAGATTTCAAGGATGGCGTGACGTGCATCATAGGTCCGAACGGCAGCGGCAAGAGCAACATATCGGACGCGATGAGATGGGCGCTCGGAGAGCAGAGCGCGAAGATGTTGCGTGGCGGAAGGATGGAGGAGATCATCTTTGCGGGAACCGAGAGCCGCAGGCCGAAGGGCATGGCCGAGGTCACCCTCGTTCTCGACAACTCCACGGGAATCCTCCCGATCGACTACTCTGAAGTGGCCATACGCCGCAGGCTGTTCCGCAGCGGGGAGAGCGAATATTTCATCAACAACAACCAATGCAGATTACGTGACGTCAAAGAACTCATCATGGATACGGGCATCGGCGTTGACGGCTACTCGTTCATCGGTCAGGGGCGCGTAGACAAGATAGTGAGCGACAAGCCTGAAACGAGGCGCGAGGTGTTCGAGGAGGCTGCGGGCATCATCAAGTACAAGGGGAGGAAAGCCGAAGCGCAGCGCAAACTCGACTCGGCGCAGACGGGACTCGACCGCGTAGGCGACATCATCGCGGACATCGAATCGCGCATAGGCGGGCTGAAGGAGGAGAGCGAGAAGGCGAAGGAACACGTCGGACTCTCGGAACGATACAGAGAACTCGAGATCAACATCACGCTGAAAAACATAGAGAGCCTGCAAGAGAAGAACAAGGAGCTAAAAGCTCAGTACGACGAAGCGGCCGCGAAGATAGAGGAGCGGCGCTGCAGCCGCTCGGCGGTCGATGAGGAGCTTTCGTCGCTCAGGCGACGTGACGGCGAACTCGAGCTTTCGGCTACGGATATAAGGGAGCGCGTAGCGTACAACACGACGCGCGCTCTGAGTCTGCGCAGCGACGCCCTGCTCAGCACGGAAAAACGGCGCACGGCCGAGCGGGACGAGGGGAGACTGAAGGCCGAGATAGAGGCCCTCGAGTCGAAGAAGGCCGAGGCCGAGGAGTCGTCGCGCCTGTTCGGCGGCGCGGATGTTGAGTCCGCGGCGAAGCTCTCCGAACTGAAGAGCGAACTCGACGAGAGGCTCGCGCTCGCCCGGACGGCGGCCGCCGAAACCGCCGCCGCTACGGCCGCTATCGAGGAGCGCAGAAGTGAGGTGTTCGACCTGAGCAGGGAACGCTCGATCAAAGAGACGGAACTCGCGAACAACCTTGAACTCTCGTCGAATTTCGACGAATGGAAACGCCGTATCGAAGCGGATATCGAGTCCGTGGCGGGTGAGATAAGCGGGCTTGAGTCCTCGCTCGCGGAAATCTCCGCGGGGAAGGAAGCGTTCGAACGGGAGGTGTCGGCGCTGACGGAGCATCGGAGGTCGCTTCGCGGCTCTTACGAGGATGCGGACAGGCGCATGTCCGAAACGCGGCGGGAACTCGAGCGTCTGCGTATCGAAACCGAACAGCTCACGGCGCGGCGCAAGACCATCGAGGAGATGGAGAGCAATTACGAGGGCTATAACGCGGGGGTCGGCGCCCTCATGAAGGCGGGTCTGTCCGGCGTCATAGGCGTCGTCGCCGAACTCATAGACGCCGCGCCGGGATACGAGACGGCGATAGAGACGGCGCTCGGCCCCGCGTTGCAGTACGTCGTGTGCGTGGACGACGCCTCCGCGAAGAAGTCCATAGCGTGGCTGAAGGAAAACAGGGCGGGACGTGTCACGTTCCTGCCGTTGGCATCGATAGCGTCGCGCGCGGGCAAGGCGGGAGCGAAAACGCTGCCTTCGTCCGAAGGCTTTGACGCTTTCGCCATAGAGCGCGTCACGTACGATTCCCGGTATGAAAAGGTAATGTCCTATCTGCTCGGCGGCGTGGCTATAGCGCGTGACATCGGCAGCGCGGTAGCGCTTTCAAAGTCCATCGGGGGTTTTCGCTTCGTCACGAAAGAGGGCGATGTGGTCAATCCCTCGGGTTTGATTACAGGCGGCGCGTACCGAAACAAGACGGCGAACCTTCTCGAGCGCAGGGCCGAGATAGGGACGCTCTCAAAGCGCACGAATCGCCTCGCGGAGGAGCACGCCGCGAAGGCGAAGGAAGTCGATCACTTTGCCGAAGAGGGCGCGCGCTATCTCGGTGAATTGCAGCGCACGGACGAACTGGTGCGCGAGAAGGAAGCGGAACTCGCGGGCGCGGTCGGCGAGCTGAACCTGATAGCGTCCCGCCTCTCGGAGCGATTGGAGAGAAGGGAGCGC
>JAISZM010000157.1 GCA_031269205.1 Eubacteriales Family XIII. Incertae Sedis bacterium
GAACCCGTCTTGACGGTTATCTCCTTGACGAGAAAAAAATCCGTGATCTCCTCGCCCGTATTCAACTCGTTGATGTAATTTTGTTTCATTCGCTTACCGCCTTTTCGCCCGTTGCCGCAACGTTGTTTTTGTATCTGTCATCTGATGAAATTCGTCCACGCGCGCGGAGTCTCGGGCGCGGGGCGCGGAATCCCGGCATCGTCGGCGGCCTTGAACGCTTTGATCATCCACGCCATCGTGTGACCCGTCAGGCGCATCACCTGCATTCCCTCGATGTCTTTATGCGCTTCCTCCCCTTTGCGTCCGTGTACCATCGGCCAGTACTGCGCCGGGACTATCGGCATTCCGTTGATCGGGAAATATTTGTACAGCGCGTCTATTGTCGCCGTCGTACCGGCGCGGCGCGCGGCGGCGACGGCCGCCCCGGGCTTGCCGTAGAACAGAGCGCCACCCGCGTAGAAGACGCGGTCGAGCGTCGAAAGCAACGCGCCGTTCGGCGACGCCCAGTAGACGGGCGAGCCTATGACGAGTCCGTCGATACCCTCCGCCCTGCCGAGTATCTCGTTGACCGCGTCGCCGTCGAAGACGCATCTGCCCGGCTTCTTCACACAGGCGAAGCAGGCCGTGCAACCGCGTATCGGTTCCTTCCCGATCCACAACGTTTCCGTCTCTATGCCGTCCGCCTCAATGGCCGCCGCCACCTCCGACAGTCCCGCCGCTGTCGTGCCGTTCTCGTGCGGACTCCCGTTGATCAAAAGAACCTTCATCTCTCACCTCTTTCTCCCCGCAACAGGGACTCTCCGCTTCGGCGCGGCTTGCCGCCGCCCCGCCTCACACCTCCCCGCAAGCGGGGCTTCCTCTAAAACCTCACGCAGATTGACCTCTCGCAGGCGCGGCCTCTTCCGCGCCTCGAGGTAGTGTATCTTCTTGTTCAAATTCAAAAAACGCATCTCGTATTCGGTCGTCTCGTTGCTCGCGGCGTATTCGGACACGTGCAAATCATCCGTCAGCGCCGTGATCTCAAACCCTCCGGCCGCGTCCACGCACGCGCGGCTGTATTCAAAAAAATCATTGCTGTCGGTCTTGAAGCGGATGAAGCCTCCGGCGGCGAGAGCGGCGAGGTAGCCGTTCAGATACCCGGGCGACGTGAGCCTGCGCTTGCTCTGGCGCACCTTCGGCCACGGGTCGCTGAAGTTCAGGAAGACGCCGTCGAGTTCCCCATCCGCGAAATAGTCGCGCATGTCCGAGATGTACCCGGCGCAGAACAGCAGATTGTCCGGCGGCCCGGCGACGGCTCGGCTTCCTCGGTCGATGTCGTCCGCGCGGGCGTCGTGACCGCCGCGCGAAGCGCAGCCTCCACCGCCTGATCCCGCGAGCGCCAGGGCCACTTCGTTCAACTCGCGCACACTCACGTCCGAATTCACGTACGCCCTCTGCAGCGCCCGGTACAGAACGCTCTTTTGCCCCTCGAAACCGAGGAAGAGCGAGAGGGGATTCTTCAGGGCGCTCTCCTTAATGAATCTGCCCTTGCCGCAGCCGATCTCGAGATAGAGCGGCGCGCGGGCGCAGGCGTCCGACAGCGCTGAATTCGCGGGGGCGCGCCGAGTCGAATCCATGTCCGGGCGCTGTGCCGAATCCGCATCGAGCCACAGCGCCGAATTCGCGCGGGCGCGACCGAAAGCCTCGCGCCATCGCTCCTTGTACGCGGCGGGATCGTCGATCAGCGGCCCGCTGAACGACACTATTTTCTCATCAACATTTTTTATCTTCTTCTGTCGCATCTGTTCCTATTATTATATCAAAACTCGAAATCACAATTTTTCCGGCATGATCCCTGCCGGCGCTTCACGCGCAATAGCGCCGAGGCCGTCGCCGCGCGAGCCGCCCCGCGTCACATGACAAACATCTTCAGCTCGGGCATGTGCGGCGCCATGTTGTCGAAGTCCCTGTCGTCGTGCAGCAGAAAAAGGTCGTGGGCGATCGCGGTGGACGCGATGAACAGGTCGACCGTGTTGCGCGGTGTGACGCCCCTGCGCCGCAGGTCGAAGTACAGGGAGGCCACGTCGCTGTAACTTTCCTCGCGCTCGGGCAGATAATAGATGGTCTGCGTCGAAAGATACTCCTTCAGCTTCGCGAAATCGCCCTCGGTCCGCGCGCCGCGCAGCAGCTCCATGTACGTGAACGCCGAAAAACCGTAGGGGATACCCATCGCGCGCGCCCTATCCATGAGCCGCGTCTTGTCGGTCTCCCTGCCGCGCAGGAAGTCGATCATGACGGACGTATCAATCAGGATCATGGAAGAATCCCGCCCTTTCCGCCTTGTAGTCATAGCCGTCGGCAAATTCGATTGTGCCTTTGATGTCCCAGATGTCCTTTTTCGAATGATGCGCCACGTAGAGCCGGAGCGCGCGGTCGACAGCTTCCTTTTTCGTCGAAGCGCCGGGGACGCCCAACGCCCTGGCCATCAGCTCATCGTCGATGTCGATATTGGTACGCATGTTATACACCTCCGTAGGTGTATTATAATATGTATAGCTCAATTCGTCAATCCTTTCGTTCCGTGCCGGGCGCGTCGGGCCGTTCCGCGCACCCCTGCTCATTCCGCACCGCGCCGTCGCGCCGGAACAACTCTTCAACAATGAGCCATTATATCATTATTAGATTATTTTGTCAATTATTATATTTTACGTTATTGCAAAGCCTTGACACATAGATATATAATGTATATCATATATATCGGAGGTAATGTTATGGCTAAAACAGCAACGGTGACCAAGTGGGGGAACGCGCGGGGCATACGATTGCCTGAATCGTTCTGCCGCCAACTCGGAATTTCCGCGGGCGACAAGGTTTCTCTCACCATCGAAAAAAACCGTCTGGTCGTCGCGCCCGCCGACGAGCGGTATACGTTGCGGGCGCGTCTTGCCGCGTGGGACGGCGCGGGAGCGCCCGAGCCGGAATACGATTGGGGCACGCCTGTCGGGAAGGAGCTATGGTGATCTTCCGACAAGGCGATATCGTCGAAGTGACGTTCGACCCGACGCGCGGACATGAACCGAAAAAGACGCGCCCCGCCCTCGTGGTCAGCAACGACACGTTCAACGAGTCAACGTCCATGCCGATCGTCTGCCCGATAACGACGGTCGACAACGGTTTTTTCCTCCACGAGCCCCTTCCCGCCGGCCACGATGTTTACGGATTCATAGCGATGGAGCAATCGCGAACCATGGATCTGAACGCGCGAAGAGCGGAGGTCATAGACCGCTTAAACGAAAAGGAGATGCGCCCGGTACTCTCATGCCTGAAATCTTTTTTCTAATTATTATATAATCATGTCATAAGAAAACCGTAAGAAACGGGACGGGCGGTTTGTAAGGAACCCTTGCTACGCTGTGTGTGTCGGCAATGAGGCCGACGCACGGAAGGTGTTGGACGGATAGGAATCACGGACGGACCGACAAGAGAGAGGCGTATGCACAACATCCTCGTCTGCGACGACGACAAAGACATCGTGAACGCCATCGAGATTTATCTCGCGGCGGAGGGTTACGGCGTCCTCAAGGCTTTTGACGGCGCGGAAGCGCTCAAGGCCATCGAGGGCAGCGACGTACACCTCATCATCATGGACGTCATGATGCCGCGGATGGACGGCCTGCGCGCGACCATGAAGATACGCGAACGCAGGAACATCCCCATCCTCATGCTGTCGGCGAAGTCGGAGGACTACGACAAGGTGGCCGGCCTCGGCGTCGGCGCGGACGATTACGTCACGAAGCCCTTCAACCCGCTCGAGCTGACGGCCCGCGTGAAGTCGCTGCTGCGGCGCTACACGAGCCTCGGCGGGATGGAGCAGAAGGCCGGCGTGTTCCGCTCGGGCGGACTCACCGTGGACGACGAGGCCAAGACCGTGACGCTCGACGGCGACCCGGTGGCCGTGACGCCCCTCGAATTCGGCATCCTGCGGCTCTTGACCGCGAACGCGGGCAAGGTCTTCTCCATCGACCGAATCTACGAGGCCGTCTGGGAGGAGCCATCCTACAGTCCCGAAAACACCGTAGCCGTGCACATCAGAAGGATACGCGAGAAGATCGAAATAGATCCCGGCGATCCGAGATACCTGAAGGTGGTGTGGGGCATTGGATACAAAATCGAAAAAATCTGATACGTTACTGCATGATGATGGGAAAAAAGGCAGTGGCGAAAGCGCGGCCAAAAGCGGCGCGGATGCTCAGGAGTCAGGACAGGGAGGGGAAGCCTCCCACGGGATGAACGGTCCTGATCGTACCGAAACGGACGGGGGAATGTCGGGAGCGAACGCGGCCGGCGAAACCCCCTACGCTGACAGCGCGGGCTTCTATATCCGCGAGCTGAACAGCGCGGACCTGCATTTCTCCAAAACGAAACCGCGCTTCGGCGACAGGATGTCCGCGCGCGCCCTGGCTTTCATCCTCTGCGTGCTGCTCGGCGTGGGAGGACTCGTGGCGGGCTACGCCGCGCTTCGCAGCATCGACCACACCCTCCGCGCGCCTCACGAGAGCTACTTCAGCGACCTCTACAACCTCAGTGACCAGGGAACAAAGGCCATCACGGAGGATATGTTCGCGGACAAGCCCTACGTCGAATCGTGGTATTTCCGGGACATGACCGACCGGCAGGCCGACGAACTCCTGGGGCTTTACGCGATATACGGCGACGGCATAGAGGACGAGCTGTCGGAAGGAGCGCTCTCCTACGGCTACGAGTCAACCTACGTAAACGAAGCGGGTAAAGAGGTCGGTATCGTCTACGACGCCCCCGGGGGCAATGTGATAGAGAGCGTGATTGAGACCATCTATTATGACCTTGCCAACAGGCTTGGGAACTCGTCATACTTCTCCTACGGCGACCCGAACGGCGAAGCTCCGATCTATGAATGGACCTACGGGAACGGAACGGGCGAGCCCGTCGTATTCGACACGCGGAAGCTGGACGACGAACGATTCTTCTACCCTGAGGACGATTATTCCCACTCCTTCAGGGATTTCTACGACGAAGGCGTCAAGGAGGCTTTTGCGGAAGTGTACGCGGAGGAGTTCGCGCAGATCAAGGACGCGTCGATCGAGGGATATCGGACGACGCTCCTGGATGAGTACGACGACGCGGTCAAACGTCTCGACGACAGCGGGCTGCTCTATTATATCGGCTGCGCCGGCGCGGGCGGGCAAACCGCCGCGAATCAGATCGCGACAGGCTCGGCCGCCACAGCGGATAAAAAGGCCGCGAATCAAACCACGACAGGCCCGGCCGTCACAGCGGATGAAAAGGCCGCGAACCACGCCATCACGAACGTGGAGCCGGACGCCACCGGCGCGCCCGCGGACATCACGGTGTTCACTTCGGCACCCGCCTTCCTGTCGGTCCTTTATGACGGGAGGGACGCGAAGGCTTCCGGGACAGCCGGTCTCACCGATAACGAGTCCCTGTACCTCAACGCTTACACGGAAGGATTTCCGGACGGCACGGCGCTCTACCTCGCCTGGCCGAAGGAGGTCTTGGACGAAGGCGCCGTTTCACTCGCGGCCGCCCGCGTGACGGCGCGCGGCGCCCTCCCCCTTGCCGCGGTCGCCATTGTCGCCGCGCTCGTGCTGTTCATCCTGCTGCTCGTGTGGACGGGACGCAGACGCGCGGACGGTACACGGCGGCTCTACCTCTGGGACAGGATATTCGTCGAGATACAACTCTTCATGATGTTCTTGGCGTTCATCATCGTTTTTCGCCCACTCGCGGGCGGGTTTATCCCCGAATTGCCCTCGTTGCATATCCCCGTCATCGTGTTTACGATCATAGCCGTCGCCGCCCTCGGCGCCTTCGACCTCTGGTGTCTGCTCTCCTTGGTCCGCATCATCAAAGCGCGCCGCGTCCCTCGCTGCCTCCTGACGTGGCTCATTCTGAAATGGATTGGGCGCGGCATACGCGGCCTCGCGCGCGCCGT
>JAISZM010000187.1 GCA_031269205.1 Eubacteriales Family XIII. Incertae Sedis bacterium
AGAAGCACGAAGAGGTCGTCATTCACCGGATCCGAAGAACTCAACGCGCCCCTCGCTCCCGAAAGACTCAATGCAACCGGTCGGTCAACAGGGGGGTGCGTTGACCTTTTCAATTAAGCGACGCACAAAATTTTCGGGCTTTCAAAAAAAAGTATTTGACTCGTCACCCCGAATGTGATATCATTATAGACTGCCATACGACTCAAGCAGGTATTGCTTTGATTCGTTATTTTCGCTTGTTTTGGTTCCATTCTATATCAGTAGCGAGGAGAGATCAATATGCCGGAGTCCGTCAAGATCGGTAAGAAAACGCGCATGAGCTACTCGAAAATTCGCGAAGTCGCCGAAATGCCCAACCTCATCCAAATTCAAACGGAGTCATATAGATGGTTTGTTGAAGAAGGCCTGAAGGAGGTGTTCGAGGATATTTCCCCGATAAAGGATTACGCGGGGAACTTGGCTTTGGAATTTCTGGATTATTCCCTGAACACGCTCAAGGATCCGCCCAAGTATGAGCAGGAGGAATGCAAGGAGCGCGACGTCACCTACGCCGCGCCGCTGAAGGTAAAGGTGCATCTCGTGAACCAAGAGACGGGGGAGGTCAAAGAGCAGGAAGTCTTCATGGGGGATTTCCCGCTGATGACGGAAAAGGGCACATTTATCTACAACGGCGCCGAACGCGTCGTGGTCACGCAACTCGTTCGTTCTCCGGGTCCCTATTACGACGTGACGACGGACAAATCCAACAACAAGCTGTTTTCGACCACGGTGATACCGAACAGGGGCGCGTGGCTCGAATACGAAACGGATTCGGGCGAGGTGATCAACGTCCGCGTCGACAGGACGAGGAAGCAGCCCGTGACGACACTGTTGCGCGCTCTGGGTTTTGCCACAAACAAAGAGATCATAGAGCTTCTGGGCGACGATCCTAGGCTGCGGATCACCTTGGACAAGGATCAGGCCTCCAATTACGAGGAAGGATTGAAGGAGATATACAAGAAGCTGCGTCCCGGCGAGCCGCCCACGACGGAAAACGCGAAAGCGCTGATCGATTCGCTGTTTTTCGACCCCAGACGCTACGATCTGGCCAAGGTCGGTCGCTATAAGTACAATAAGAAGCTCGGCCTATCGAACCGCATAGAGAAATTGACGGCCGCCGAGGACGTCATCGATCCGAACACGGGCGAGATATTGATCGAAAAAGGTATGCGCATCGAGCGCGCCAAGGCCGTGGAGATCGAAAACGCGGGTGTGCGGCACGTGTTCGTGTACGGCGAAGACGATTTTACGGCCAAGGTGATAGGCAACAATTTCGTTCCCGTCGCGAATTACGTCGACTTCGACGCGAGCGAGCTGAAGCTGCCGGACAAGGTCTGCTATTCCGTGCTGCGGGAGATACTGGACACCGCGAAGAACGAGGCCGAAATCAAAGCGGCTTTCGCCGCGCGCAAGAACGAACTCTCGCCGCGCCACATCATAGTGGACGACATCGTGGCGTCGATCAGCTACATACTGAACTTGGCGCACGGCATAGGCAGCGTCGACGACATAGACCACCTCGGCAACAGGCGGGTCCGCACCGTGGGAGAGCTCTTGCAGAACCAATTCCGCATCGGCCTCGCGCGCATGGAGCGCGTCGTCAAGGAGCGCATGACGATACAGGACATCGGCGTGACGACGCCGCAGGCCCTGATGAACATACGGCCGGTCACGGCGGCGATCAAGGAGTTCTTCGGCAGCTCGCAGCTGTCCCAGTTCATGGACCAGAACAACCCCTTGGCCGAGCTGACGCACAAGCGGCGGCTTTCGGCCCTCGGTCCCGGCGGATTGTCGCGGGAACGCGCGGGCTTCGAGGTGCGCGACGTACACCATTCGCATTACGGGCGCATGTGTCCCATAGAGACGCCTGAGGGTCCGAACATCGGCTTGATCGGCTCGCTGACCACCTACGGTCGGATCAACGAATACGGCTTTATCGAGACGCCCTATCGCCGCGTCGATAAGGAAAACGGCATCGTCACGGAGCAGATCAATTACCTGACCGCGGACGAGGAGGAAAAGCTGATCATCGCGCAGGCCAACGAGCCCTTGGACAAGGAGGGGCATTTCCTGAACCGCAGGGTGGCTTCGCGCGGCGAGGGAGGCGAGATCGACCTCGTTTCGAGGGATCGGATCGACTATATGGACGTTTCGCCCAAGCAGGTCGTTTCCGTCGCGACGGCCATGATTCCTTTCCTTGAGAACGACGACGCAAACCGCGCGCTGATGGGTTCGAACATGCAGAGACAGGCCGTGCCGCTGCTCGTTTCCGAGGCGCCTATCATAGGAACCGGCATGGAATACGTCGCCGCGCGCGACTGCGGCGTCGTCGTTCTCGCGAAGAACGCGGGAACCGTCGCCTTTGTGGACGCCGTGAAGATCGTCGTCGCGCGGGACGACGGCGGCGGCAAGGACGAGTACAACATGCTCAAGTTCAAGCGCTCCAACCAAGGCACCTGCATCAACCAACGCCCCATCGTCGTCAAGGGCGAGCACGTGGAGGCGGGCGAGGTCATAGCCGACGGCCCGGCCACGGACGACGGCGAGGTGGCCCTCGGCAAGAACCTTCTCATAGGCTTCATGACGTGGGAGGGCTACAACTACGAGGACGCCATCATTCTGAACGAACGGCTGATCATGGACGACACGCTGACCTCGTTGCACATAGAGGAATACGAGGCGGAGGCTCGGGATACGAAGCTGGGTCCCGAAGAGGTCACGCGCGACATCCCGAACGTCGGCGAAGAGGCGCTCAAGGATCTGGACGAGGACGGTATCATCCGCATCGGCGCGGAGGTCGGCTCCTACGACGTACTCGTCGGCAAGGTCACGCCCAAGGGCGAGACGGAGCTGACGGCCGAGGAACGGCTCTTGCGCGCGATTTTCGGCGAGAAGGCCCGCGAGGTCAGGGACACATCCCTGCGCGTGCCGCACGGCGAGACGGGCATCGTGGTCGACGTCAAGATATTCTGCCGCGAGAACGGCGACGAGCTGCCTCCGGGCGTCAACAAGCTCGTGCGTTGCTATGTCGCGACGAAGCGCAAGATCAGCGTCGGCGACAAGATGGCGGGGCGCCACGGAAACAAGGGCGTCATTTCCCGCATATTGCCCGAGGAGGACATGCCCTTCCTCGAGAACGGCGAGCCTTTGCAGGTTATGCTGAACCCGCTCGGCGTTCCGTCGCGCATGAACGTCGGACAGGTCCTCGAGGTACACCTCGGACTCGTGGCCGCGCACAAGGATTGGTACATCGCGACGCCGGTTTTCGACGGCGCGACGGAAACGGACATCGTTCGCCTGCTCGCGGAGAACGGGTTCCCCGAGAGCGGCAAGCTGAAGCTGCGGGACGGACGGACGGGCGAACATTTCGACAATCCCGTCACGGTCGGTTACATGTACATGCTGAAACTGCACCATCTCGTGGACGACAAGATACACGCGCGCAGCACGGGCCCCTATTCCCTCGTCACGCAGCAGCCGCTCGGCGGCAAGGCGCAGTTCGGCGGGCAGCGCTTCGGGGAGATGGAGGTCTGGGCCCTCGAGGCTTACGGCGCCGCCTATACCCTGCAGGAGATACTGACCGTAAAATCCGACGACGTCGTGGGCCGCGTGAAGACCTACGAGGCCGTCGTAAAGGGGGAAAACATCCCCGAACCCGGCATCCCGGAGTCCTTCAAGGTGCTGATCAAGGAGATGCAGAGCTTGGGTCTCGACGTCAAGGTGCTCAGCGAGGAAAACGAGGAGATCGACCTCAAGGAGTCTGTGGACACGGGCGCGTCGAGCATAGAACGCATTATCGAGATAGAATCCCTGCGCGCCGACGGTGACCTTTCGGGTGGGGTTTTTAACGACATCGGGGATGCGGGCGCCGAGGGCGATGATGCGCTTGACGACGAAGACGACTTCAACGACGACGAATTGGACGATGAAATCTCGGCCGAAGCGGAATTTGACATAATGGAGTTGGAGTTTTCGGAAGACGCGCTCAAAGGGAAAGAAGAGCAGAAAGGGGGAACGGAGCCTTGCACGAATTGAACAATTTTGAGGCCCTGCAGATCGGTCTCGCGTCGACGGACAAGATCAGAAGTTGGTCGAAAGGCGAGGTAAAAAAACCCGAAACGATCAACTACAGAACGCTCAAACCCGAAAAAGACGGCCTTTTCTGCGAAAAGATATTCGGTCCGATGAAGGATTGGGAATGTCATTGCGGCAAATACAAGCGGATACGCTACAAGGGCATCGTCTGCGACCGCTGCGGCGTCGAGGTGACGAAGGCCAAGGTCAGGCGCGAGCGCATGGGACACATAGAATTGGCCGCGCCCGTTTCCCACATATGGTACTTTAAAGGGATCCCGAGCCGCATAGGCTTGGTGCTCGACATCTCGCCGAGAAATCTCGAAAAGGTGCTGTACTTCGCGGCCTACATCGTGCTCGATCCCGGCGAAACGGAGCTCATATACAAGGAAATCCTGACGGAGCAGCAGTATCGGGAGTACAAGGAGAGATACGGGAACGACTTTCGCGCCTCGATGGGCGCCGAAGCGGTGCGCGAGCTCTTGACGCACATCGATTTGGAAGAGTTGGCCGTGGGAATGCGCGAGAAGCTGAAGGAGTCCACGGGCCAGAAGAAGGTCCGCATCGTTCGGCGCCTCGAGGTGATCGAGGCCCTGCGTATGTCCGGCA
>JAISZM010000119.1 GCA_031269205.1 Eubacteriales Family XIII. Incertae Sedis bacterium
AATTCTATCGCCTCGATGACGAGGTCCACCTGCCCGGGCGAGCCGAGGAAGCCCGTATAGACCGCGTCGAATTTCAGCCCGAGCGCGTTCCAGTGTTTTGCGACGGGCAGTATATCATCCGTGAGATCGCGGTATGTGAAGTCCGTGAACCCGCCCGTGTGCGTCGACAGGACGGCGGTCGGTATGACCGAGGTCTGTATGCCGGCGGCGGAAAGCACGGGCAGCGCCACCGTGAGAGAGCACCGCCCGAACCCCGATATGTCGTGTATGGCCGCTACTTGTTTTTGGGAACGCTGCGTCATATTCCTTTGGATACCGCCTGAATACCGCCGACCCGGTCTACTTCTCGAACAGTTCGTCCGCGCCGACCGTCGGAACGTGATTTTCGCTCAATGCCTCGACGGCGCCTTCGGTGTCCTCGACCCTGAGGATGACATAGGCGTTGCCTTCCTTGCGCGAAACGAACGCATAGAGATACTCGAGGCTCACGCCGGCGTCGCCGAGAACGGCGAGCACGCCCGCGAGGCCGCCCGGCCTGTCCTCGATCCTTACGGCGATCACTTTCGACAGCAAGGTCACGTAGTCCGCGTTCTTCAGCGCGCCGACGGCGCCGATGGTGTCGTCGACGATGATCCGCAGTATGCCGAAGTCGCGCGTGTCCGCGATGGACATGGCGCGCAGGTCGACGCCCGCATCCGCGAGGATCTTCGTAACGTCCGCGAGCTTGCCCGGCTCGTTCTCGACGAATACGGAAATTTGATCTATGGTCATGTTATTATCCTCTCTATATCTTCGGAAACGCTGATTAATTCATGTCCACCATATGAGCCGCCGATTTTCCGCCTGACTTCGGCAAAAAGCCTCCCGATACCACCAGTATCCCTGCGTTTTTTGCCTGTGTCAGGCGAAAAATCCATCGGCTCATCTGGCGAACGGAATTAATCAGTGTTTCCCTTCCTCTTGTCCACGACGCGAACGGCCTTGCCCTCGCTGCGCACGATGGTCTCCGGGTTTTTCAGCGTGACCTTCGGCGAGATGCCGAGCATCGAGCGCAGGGCGCCGAGCAGCTCGTCCTCCCGCGCTTCGACGACCTTCACCTCATCGGAGAACATCTCGGGCGTCATCTCGACCTGAACCTCGAAGGTGTCCGTGTGGTGCACGCGATCCACGATGATCTGGTAGTTCGCCGGATAGCCCTCGCGCAGAAGCACGGTCTCGATCTGCGAGGGGAAGACGTTGACACCGCGAATGATGAGCATATCGTCCGAACGGCCCATCGGCTTGCGCATCTTGACGAGCGTGCGTCCGCACGAACACTCGTCGCGCGTGAGGATGCAGATATCGCGCGTGCGGTAACGCAACAACGGGAAAGCCTGCTTGCTGATGCAGGAGAAAACGAGTTCGCCTTTTTCTCCGAGGGGAAGAACCTCGCCCGTGTCGGGGTCGATGATCTCGGGGATGAAATGATCCTCGTTGACGTGCATACCCGTCTGTTCCTCACATTCGAAGGATACGCCCGGGCCGGATATCTCCGTCAGCCCGTAGATGTCGTAAGCCTTGATGCCGAGGCTCTGCTCGATGTCGCGGCGCATCTCCTCGCTCCACGCCTCCGCGCCGAAGATGCCGGCCTTGAGCCCGATTCCGTCCCGCACGCCCATCTTGTGGATGTACTCCGCGAGAAAAGCCGCATACGACGGGGTGCAACAGAGTATCGTGCTGCCGAGATCCGTCATGAACTGAATCTGCCGCTCCGTGTTGCCCGACGACATAGGCAGCGTCAGCGAGCCCACCATGTGCGAGCCGCCGTTCAGGCCGGGCCCGCCCGTGAACAGGCCGTAGCCGTAAGACACGTGAACCACGTCCTCGTTCGTGCCGCCCGCCGCGACGATGGCGCGCGCGCAACACGCGTCCCAGAGGTCGATGTCGTGCTGCGTGTAGAAGGCCACGACGCGCTTGCCCGTCGTGCCGCTCGTCGACTGTATGCGCACACAGTCCGCGAGGGGTCGGGCGAGAAAGCCGTAGGGGTAGGCGTCGCGAAGGTCGTCCTTGGAAAGGAAGGGGAGCTTGCCGAGATCGTCCACAGTCTTGACGTCGCCGGGCTCGACTCCTTTCTCCCTGCACTTCGCGCGGTACGGCTCGATGTTGTCGTACGCGTGCTTCACCGCCCACACGAGGCGCTCGTCCTGCAGAGCGCGCATAGTCCCGTAATCCGCGCACTCAATGTCGGGATGAAAATAGTTTTTTTCGTTCAATTTTCCACTCCTTTTGATAAAGGAAACCTCCAATGGAAACGCCGGTGCATCCATGTCGCGCGTATGCGCCACCGCCGTGTCTTTAAGCAGATTTCCCCACTGGGTCAGCGGTGATAAGAGTATACCATATTCGGGGTCTTGTGGAAACGACGATTGAATCCATGTGTAATTAAATCCACGCGCGATTAAATCCCGGCCGTGCGTATTCCCAAGCTGTTCATGCTATAATTTTATTGTTAAAAACGTGACCTCGGAGCCGAGCGCGTGGGGTTTTTCATGTTTCCGATAAGGGAGGAA
>JAISZM010000028.1 GCA_031269205.1 Eubacteriales Family XIII. Incertae Sedis bacterium
CCTATTCTTCCGTGTTTACCGTGGGGGCCGTCTTGTCGATATCAGCGACGTCCTCCAGGTCATCATCATCATCGTCGTCATCGTCTGTGGGCTTGCCCGGCGCAAGTTGATAATAGCCGTCGTCGTCCGACTCGATCGTGTCGGAGGAAATCATGCGCTCTATACCAGACGACGCGCCGAGATCGATATACTCCTTCAGCTCTATTTCCTCGTCCTCATCGGAGAGCACCTTGACGTCGAGCCCGAGGCTCTGCAGCTCCTTTATCAATACCTTGAACGACTCGGGGATGCCCGGCTCCGGTATGTTGCCGCCCTTCACGATGGCCTCGTAGGTCTTGACGCGCCCTACGATGTCGTCCGACTTGACCGTCAGTATCTCCTGGAGCGTGTACGCGGCGCCGTAAGCCTCGAGCGCACATACCTCCATCTCCCCGAAGCGCTGCCCGCCGAACTGCGCTTTGCCGCCAAGGGGCTGCTGCGTGACGAGCGAGTACGGGCCGGTGCTCCTCGCGTGTATCTTGTCGTCCACGAGATGGTGGAGCTTCAGCATGTACATATAGCCGACCGTGACGGGATTGTCGAAATACTCGCCCGTCCTGCCGTCTCTGATATTCAATTTGCCGCTCTCGGGATATCCGCATTCCTGCAACAATTCTATGATGTCCTCTTCCTTCGCGCCGTCGAATACGGGCGTACTGATGTACCAACCCTTTTTCTTCGCCGCAAGGCCGAGATGCACCTCGAGAACCTGTCCCACGTTCATGCGCGAAGGCACGCCGAGCGGATTCAGCATGACCTCGAGCGGTGTGCCGTTCTCCATGAACGGCATGTCCTCCTCGGGAAGTATGCGCGAAATGACTCCCTTGTTGCCGTGGCGTCCGGCCATCTTGTCCCCGACGCTGATCTTGCGCTTCGTCGCGACGTAGACGCGCACGAGCCTGTTGACTCCGGGCGACAGTTCGTCGCCGTTTTCGCGGCTGAACGTCTTGATGTCGACCACTATGCCCGTGTTGCCGTGCGGCACCTTCAGCGAGGTGTCGCGCACCTCGCGCGCCTTCTCTCCGAAGATGGCGCGGAGCAATCTCTCCTCGGCCGTGAGTTCCGTTTCGCCCTTCGGCGTGACCTTTCCGACGAGAATATCGTACGAGGTGACCTCGGCGCCCACGCGCACTATGCCTTCCTCGTCGAGATCCCTTCTCGCGTCCTCACCGACGTTCGGTATATCGCGCGTTATCTCCTCGGGACCGAGTTTCGTATCCCTCGCCTCGGCCTCATACTCTTCTATATGAAGGGAAGTCAGCACGTCGTCCATGACCAAGCGCTCGTTCAGCACGATGGCGTCCTCGTAATTGTAGCCTTCCCACGTCATGAACCCGATGAGCAGATTCTTGCCGAGCGCGACCTCTCCCTCGTCCGTGGACGGCCCGTCGGCTATGACCTCGCCCTTCTTCACGCGCTCGCCCTTCGTCACTATCGGGCGTTGATTGATGCACGTGCCCTGATTCGAGCGCTTGAACTTCAGCAGGGTGTACGTATCCACGCCTCCGTCGTTGGCAGCTTCGGCAAATTTGATCTCCCTCTCCTTCGCCGCTATCTGCGCGCTCAACTCGCTGAGGCTCATGTCGAGCGTGGACACGCGCTTCTCGAGCGTGTGAATTTTCTTCACGTCCTTGAGATCGTCGGCCTCCTGCTTTACGAGGGCGTCGAGTTCCTTCTCGAGCACCTTCTTGTCGGCTCTCAACTTCTTCTCCGACTCTTTGTTGCTTTCCTTTATATCGGCTATCTTGTCGTTGATCGCCTTCTTCTCGTCTGCGCTCTCGGCCTTTTTGAGTTTTTCCTTCTGCGCGTTTATCTGCTTCTTCGTCTTTTCGAACTTGTTCTCGATTCTCTCGAGTTTTTCCTCGGCGGTCGTTCTCTTTTTCTCATACGCGTCGTGATTCTTCTCGATCTCCTTGCGCTCATGCGCCTTCTCCGCGCGTTCGGTCGACCACTTCGCGAGCTGCGACTCGAACTTGTTAAGCTCGCCCGTCAGCGCCTCGATATCGATGGGCTCGCCCGGGTCGTCCCGCATTATCCTGATGACGTTCGCGTCCGCGTACTCCACGACTCCGTCGTTCTTCGCGAGCACGACGACGCCACTGTCGCGCGCCGCGATGTACTCCATACCCGTTCCGACGATGGGCGCGTCCGTGACGAGCAACGGCACGGCCTGCCTCTGCATGTTTGAACCCATGAGCGCCCTGTTCGCGTCGTCGTTTTCGAGGAAGGGGATCATGGCCGTAGCCACGGACACGACCTGCTTCGGCGACACGTCTATGTAGTCGATCTTCTCCTTCGGCACGAGGTCGAACTCCCCGCCCCTGCCTCTCGACGCGACCCTCCTGTTGACGAAAGCGCCCTTGCTGTCGAGCGGCTCGTTGGCCTGCGCGATGATGAGCGTTTCCTCGTCGTCGGCCGTCAGGTAATGTATGTCTTCCGTGACGGCGCCCTTCTGTTTGTCCACCCTGCGATACGGCGTTTCGATGAACCCGTACTCGTTGACCCTGCCGTAAGTCGTCAGGGAGCCGATGAGTCCGATGTTCGGGCCTTCCGGCGTTTCTATCGGGCACATGCGCCCGTAGTGTGAATGATGTACGTCGCGAACCTCAAAGCCCGCGCGCTCCCGCGACAGGCCGCCCGGACCGAGCGCGGACAGCCGCCTCTTGTGGGTGAGCTCCGCGAGCGGATTGTTTTGATCCATGAATTGGGACAGTTGCGAGCTGCCGAAAAACTCCTTGATGGCCGCTGTGACCGGTCTGATGTTGATGAGCTCCTGGGGCGTCGTGACGTCCACGTCCTGCTGTATCGTCATGCGTTCGCGCACGACGCGCTCCATGCGCGCGAGTCCGATGCGGAACTGGTTCTGCAGGAGTTCACCGACCGTGCGCACGCGCCTGTTGCCGAGATGGTCGATATCATCGGTACTGCCTATGCCGAACGGCAGGCCGAGTATGTAACTGACGGACGCGATAATGTCATCCTTGTGTATGTGCTTCGGGGACAACTCGGACTTGCGCTTCCGCAGTTCGTTGATCAGGTCGTCCCCTTTGAGTTTTTGATCGAGGACGGATTTGAGCGTCGGGTAATGAACCTTGTGGGGCAAGCCTTCAATGTCCGAACCGCGCTTCACGTAGTCCGAGAGGTTCACGAACCCGTTGCCCACCACCTCGAACACGAGGCGGTCCTTCGAGGATCTCGTGTCGATCGGGCAGTACACCTTGACGGATCTGACTCCCGCGCTCTCTATCTCCATCGCCTTCTCGCGCCCTATCGTTTCGTC
>JAISZM010000036.1 GCA_031269205.1 Eubacteriales Family XIII. Incertae Sedis bacterium
GCCGTGTGCATCCCGAGGTGAGCCTCGTCATATCCCCCGGATCCGCGGCCATCCTCTCGAAACTGGCGAGAGTCGGCGCCCTCGCCGACCTCATAGACGCGGGAGCGCGCGTCATAGAGAACGCCTGCGGCCCGTGCATAGGCATGGGTCAGAGTCCAAAGAGCGGCGCCGTATCGCTCCGCACCTTCAATCGGAATTTCAAGAGCCGCAGCGGTACGCTCGACGCGGACGTCTACCTCGTCAGCCCCGAGACGGCCGCGCTGTCCGCTGTCACGGGCACGCTGACGGACGGATTGGCCGAGGGCCGAAACCTCGGCGTCGAATTGCCGCTCATCGCGCCCGAAACCTTCACGCGCAATGACAATTTTTTCATCAGTCCCTACGAAACGAGCGAAACGAACGCGGCGGACATGCCCATCGTCATGGGTCCGAACATCAAACCCTTTCCGATAGGCGCGGCGTTGGAGGAAAGCGTTCAGGGCAAGGTCGTTCTGCGCGCGGGCGACAACATCACGACGGACGACATCATGCCGTCGGACAGCCGTCTGCTGCCCTACCGCTCAAACATCCCCTACCTCTCCAATTACTGCTTTGAAAAAATTGACGCGGGATTCTCCGCGCGCGCGAAGCAGGCCGGCCAGGGCGTCATCATCGGCGGCGAGAACTACGGCCAGGGTTCCAGCCGCGAGCACGCCGCCCTCGTCCCCCTCTATCTCGGCATCAAATTTGTTATCGCAAAAAGTTTTGCACGCATACACCGCTCCAACCTCATCAACAGCGGCATCATGACACTCGTCTTCACGGACCACGCGGATTACGAAAGGATACGTATGGGGAGCGATCTCGTCATTGACGGCGCGCGCGCGCAGCTCGCATCGGGCACGATCGACGTGCGCGACGCGGACACGGGCGCCGTATACCGGACCGTAGGCGACTTCTCGGAGATCGAGAAGCGCATGTTGCTAGCGGGCGGCAAGATAAATATGATAAAGGGAACGTGATTGTTATGAGAGGACAGACTTCCGAAGAACTCGCGGACGCGATACGCGAGGAGATACTGAAAGAGACCTTGCGACCCAGTTCGAAGCTGACGGAGCAGAGCATATCGCGGCGATTCGAGGTGAGCCGCACGCCCGTACGCGAGGCCATCGGCAGGCTCGAAGCCGAGGGGTTGATCGAAACGATACCGAACAGGGGCGCCTTCGTCGTCGGGCTGTCGGCCGCGGACGCCGCCGACATGTTCGAGATTAGGAAGCACTACGAGATCATAGCCGCGCGCAGGGCCGCGGAGCGCGCGACCGACGAGGATATCGAAAGGCTCGACGAGAGCGTCGATTTCATGCGGCATTACACGGAGCGCGGCGACCTGCGCAAGATGAAGCAAATCAATCCCGGTTTTCATGAGGCGATATACGACGCGGCGGGCAGCCGCCAACTGCTCGTGTCAATACGGCGGGTTATCGTCTATCTGAAGCTCAGCGTACATACGAAAGACTACCGCCGCGAACACCTCGACGACATCCTGGCGGAACACGAGCGCGTATACGACGCGATCAAACAAGGCGACGCCGACAGGGCCGCGGCCGCGATGGGAGAACACATCGGCAGCATGGCCCGGCGCGCGCTGAAGAAGCAATAGTCCCCACCACAGTCACAAAGCAGACCGTCTGGTCGGCGGCAAGATGGACGTCATACGCCGCTGGCGAGACAAGGTTTCGAATCACGAGGTTCGGCGAAGAGGATATCGAAGCCTGCTCAATCCGAACCGATATCCACCGTGAACGTATCGCCCTCCTTCAGGTCTCCACGAATGATCTTCTCCGCGATCTGCGTCTCGATGTTCTTCTGCAGATAGCGCCTGATCGGTCGCGCGCCGTACGTCGGCGAATACGTCTCCTTCGCGATGAATCGCTTCGTCTTGTCCGTGAATACCACCTTGATGTCCTTTTCCGCGAGCCTGTTCTCGATATCTACCATCGCGATGTCTATGATCTTCACGATGTCGTCCTCGGTCAGCGGCGAGAACACGACCACATCGTCGATACGGTTGATGAACTCCGGGCGGAAATGCTTTTTCATCTCTTCTATCGTGGTCTCCCTGACCTCCTCCGATATCGTCCCGTCGTCCCCTATGCGCTCGATGAGGTAGGGACTGCCGATGTTCGACGTCATGATGATGATCGTGTTCTTGAAGTCGACCGTGCGCCCCTGATTGTCCGTGAGCCTGCCGTCGTCGAGGAGCTGCAGCAGGACGTTGAAAACGTCCGGGTGCGCCTTCTCTATCTCGTCAAAGAGGATGACGCTGTAGGGCCTGCGCCGCACGGCTTCGGTCAACTGACCGCCCTCCTCGTAACCGACGTAGCCGGGAGGGGCGCCGACGAGCCGCGACACGGAGTGCTTCTCCATGTACTCGGACATATCGATGCGCACCATGTTCTTCTCCGTATCGAAGAGCGCCTCGGACAGGGCCTTCGCGAGCTCCGTCTTGCCCACGCCCGTAGGCCCGAGAAAGATGAAGGAGCCGATGGGCTTGCGCTCGTCCTTCAGGCCAGCGCGGGCGCGCAACACGGCTTCCGATACGGCGTCCACGGCTTCGTTCTGCCCGACGACGCGGCGGTGCAGTATCTCGGGCAGGCGGAGCAACTTGTCCTTCTCCGACTCGACGAGTCTGCTGACGGGTATGCCCGTCCAGCCCGCGACGACTTCGGCTATCTCCTCTTCCGTGACTTCCTCCTTCAGCAGCCTGCGTTCCTCGGCGGCGTCGGCCGCCGCGCGCGCGTCCTCAAGCCGCTTCTCGAGTTCGGGCAGCGTGCCGTATTTCAGCTGGGCGAGTTTCTCGAGATCGTAGGCGCGCTCCGCTTCCTCTATCTGCAGCTTCACGTCCTCAATCTCCTGCTTGCACTCCTTCACCTTCGTGATGGCCTGCTTTTCGCCCTCCCACTGCGCGCGCATGGCGTCGTTCTCCTCGCGCAGCTCCGAGAGCTCCTGCTCTATGCTCACGAGCCG
>JAISZM010000075.1 GCA_031269205.1 Eubacteriales Family XIII. Incertae Sedis bacterium
TATGCCGGAGGGTGGCTGTTGTGGGAGACGAGGCGTTTGAGGTATTGGGACTACTCAGACTATTTTCTGAACCTACATGGTTACATCTGTCTTGAAAGTATGCTGAACTTCGCTATAATGGGGACAATGGGAATTTACATCGCCGCGCCGATCTTTGACTCAATGCTGAACCGGGTGCCGTTGCGGACGCGCAAGGTGGTTTGTGCCGTCCTCTATTCGGTTTTTTCCATCGATGTGGTCTGCGGGAGCGTCTGGCCGCGCTCGGGAAAGGGGATCACGCATGAGCTATAATGACATTCCCGCTCTGTCGTTCGAGCCGGGTTGGCTGTTCACGTTTGCGGTAATTTTTCTTATGAACGCGTTCCTGCTGGCGCATTGGGCCGTGACGGATTTCCGGACGCGCCGGCTCGCGAAGACGCTCGTGTGCGTGTCTGTCAATGTGGGACTTGCGATTCCGTTTTTCATATACTTTGCCCGATTCTTAGGGGGTATGCGCTATGAGCCTTATATGATCCCGCTCAGCTATTTCGCGGGATTTTATCTTTGCTTTTCTCTCTACGCTTCGGGGGTGTTCTTCTTTACGGATATTTTTTGCGGGATTCGCTGGTTGCTGCGGCGGCGGCGTGAACGGCGGCGGCGGTGTGGACTGCGGCAGTGTGAGCTGCAGCGACGGCGCGGGCTGCGATTCCCCGCACTGTTGAAACCACGCTTCACGTTGGGCGTCGCCGCTGTCTGCGTCGTGTGCGCCCTCGCGGCATTCTACACGCCGACGCATATCACCACCACGGAATACGATGTCACGCTGGATCGCAGGGACAGTTCCCTGACGGAACTGCGTGCCGTCTTCATCTCCGATACGCACACCGGCGGCGGCGTGCGCGAGAAGGAGCTTGACGATATCGTGGCACGCGCGAACGCGGCGAAACCCGATATCGTGCTGCTCGGCGGCGACATCATAGACGAGGGTACGCCCGAATACCTCAAACGATACACGGCCGAGCGCTTTGGCGGCTTAGAGAGCGTCTACGGAACCTACTATATTATCGGGAACCACGACGCTTCCCGCAGCAACGCGGCGGCTGTCGTCTCTCTCTTCGAGGGCGCGGGAATCCGCTGTTTGCTCGATGAGACGGTGATGATTGGCGGTGAGTTCTACCTGATCGGGCGGGACGACAGCTCCTTGCGGCGGCGGCCGCTCTCCGAGCTTGAAGCGAAGGCGACGGAGAACTTGCCCGTCGTCCTGCTCGACCATCGCCCGCGCGTCGGCGAAGTCAAATCTTCCGACGTGGTGGAGCTGCAGCTTTCGGGGCACACGCACGACGGGCAGATCTTTCCCTTTCACGTTTTGGATCCGCTGGGGCTGTTCACGCTCAACTACGGGTATTACGAAAAAAGCGGAACTCAGATAATCGTCAGCTCGGGCGCGGGGGAATTCGCCGTACCCGTACGTCTCGGCAGCCCTGCGGAGATACTCGTCGTCGACATCACGCTGAGGTGAGAGCGGGAGATATTCTATCAATCACAGTTTTGGGGTGATGTTTGCGACCTAGGGAAGGGTTATTCTAGTATTGCCAGAATACATAACGAATTTTTCTCCTCCCCCCGGCTATCGAGCCGGAACCACACTGCCGCAGCCAGTCCCCAACCATTCCAAACGGCTGCGGCAGCCTTCTTTTTTTGTCGGGGTGCGCACGGCGGCAAACCGCGCGGCGGGCAAACCGCGCGTAACTCGTTTATGATATAATTTCATTAAAGTGAAGAGCGTCCTCGTTGCGGGCGATTGCGAGAGGAGAAGATGCCATGAAAAAAAGCATAGGCGCCAGGGAGATGATATTCCCGAATCCGGTGATGATAGTGGGCACGTACGATAAGGACGGCGCGCCGAACGCAGCGAATTTCGCGTGGGGCGGCATCGCCGCATCTGAGCCGATGGCCATTTCCGTCGCCGTGCGCCCGTCCAGATACACGTTTGAAAATCTGAATCTGAAGAAGGCGTTCACGGTCAATCTGCCGTCGCCTTCGTTCACCGCGGAGGCGGACTATTTCGGCATCGCGTCGGGACGCGACGTGAACAAATTTGAAAAGACGGGGTTGACTCCCGTGTCGGGTGATTTCGTCGACGCTCCTTACATCGAGGAGTTCCCCGTGAATATCGAGTGCGCGGTGTTGCACGCCATCGATCTGGGGTCTCACACGCTTTTCATCGGTGAGATCAAGGACATCAAGGTGGACGAGGCTCTCGCGGCGGATTTGAAGGGACTGTGGCACGCGGCGCAGATACTCACATACGACAGCTTCGCGATGAGTTACCGACTGCCGGGCGAGGAAGTCGCGAAGGCGTTCTCCTGCGGGTTGAAATTCCAGTAGCGACGGCGAACTCCTGCGGGCTGAAGTCCGACAACGGCGGCGTTCTCCTGCGGGCCGAAGTTCCGGTAGCGACGGCGAACGGTTCGGATGGTTCGGTAAAGCTCAGCGAAGCCCGAAGGTTCGGTAAAGCGATTTTTCTTGAAAACCGCTGGATAATGCGATAGAATTCCCTAGCGTGATATTTTACCGTACACAGCGAAGTGCGGACGACGAACGAAAATCAAATACGTTGCTATGCCTCAGTCGGCACGAGCGCTTCCTCGGTAAGACTGGAACTGAGTGCATAAATGGTGTATAAAATTTAATAATGTGCTGCTGTAGCTCAGTAGGTAGAGCGCTTCCTTGGTAAGGAAGAGGTTCTCGGGTTCGATTCCCGACAGCAGCTCCATACGCTGAAATCGAGCGGTTTTCATGAAGATGCAAATCTAGTACCGTGTAACATCTAAACGTTTGCATTTCCAGCGAGGATTTTCGCTGTCAGGCTAGGCGGCGGAAGTCGTGCATACTGGCGGTATGTGCGGCTTTCGCCAACGAAGCATGGCAGTGAAAAGACCGCTGGCAATGTAACGATTTAGGTGTTACGCGGTACTATCGACCGCTCTTTTTTATTCCCGTTTCTTATCATCCGACGCTTGTTTGACCTACGCATATTCTTTCATCGCCATTTATAATTATACAGTCCAAAATTCTCTGCCCATGCCGTTTGCCCATCCTGCTAAAAAACCGCACCGGGCTTTCCTCAGAACGGGGCTTTTGCTAGTTTTTTTAGTAGGATACCTCCTATTATTCCTATCAGGCAGCCTGTTATCGCTCCCGTTACGATGAGGACGGGGAGGTAATAGATGAGTTCGCCCGTTTCGAGCAGGAGGGCAGCTACGCCTATCTGCGCTATGTTGTGGCAGACGCCACCCGCCACGCTGACGCCCGTGATGCCGAATTTTCGGGTTTTCTTCAGGAGAATCATCACGAATAGGCTGACGGCGCCTCCTGCCAAGCTGTACGCGAGACTGAACGCGTTTCCGAACAGCAGGGCCGACAGCAAGATGCGGGCGCCGGATATGACCGCCGCGTCGACGGTCCCCATCTTGTAGAGGGCGACCATCGTGACGATGTTCGCGAGGCCGAGCTTCATGCCGGGGACGAAGAAGGGGAGGGGTATGAGCGTCTCCACGTAGCTGAAAATCATGGCCAGCGCTATCAGCAGCGCGTAAAACGAGATTCTCCTGATGCCGAGATTTTTCACCTGACCACCCCGTCCATCCCGGACGCTTCGCCGCCGCTGATCCTGATCACCACTCGGTGCGGCAGGCATACGATGGTTTCGCCCTCTTTCGATATCGTCCGTTGTTTCACGCAGAGTTTGTCGGGGCAGTCGGCCGCCGTCACCGTCGCCGTGCCGTCCTCGATCCGCAACAGGTTGTGGCCGTTGTAGGCCAACTCGACCGTCCTGTCCTCGCGCAGAGGATAACTCTCCGCGACGTCGCCGTTCACCAAGACGTCGACGCGCGCGCCGTCCGTCTTCGCGGAAGCGATAACGATGAACAGAACCGCACCGACGAGGAGTACGCCGACGATGAGTATAATGTCGTTTCTGCGGATGTTTTTGCTTGTAGGTTTTTTCTCCATTCGCGTCGCCTCAGACGTCAAGAAAGAAATAGCAAAGCGCGAAGAGGGCTGCCGCCTTCAGCGCCACGAGCCATATCTCGGTTCCCTTCAGTTTCCTAAAGCCCTGCCTGACGTTGCCCTTCGGGCATACCGCGCCGCACTTGCCGCATTGGAAACACTCTCCGTGTTTGCTGCGGCTCCCGCCGAGGGAGATGGACGCCGGGCATGTCTTGATACACAGAGAGCAACCCGGGATACACTCTTCCCTGTTCCTATTATATAGGAAAATCGGCACCATGGGCGGCAGACTGAAAACCGCGCCCATGGGGCAGAGGAACAGGCAAAAAAACCTTTCGACAAGAAACATCCCTATGACGATACCGCCCAATACCACCGCCGCCAACATCTTGCCGTCCACGGAAAAGCTCCCGGCCCTGAACGAGGCGAAGACGCCCCACGGATCCGCCGCGCCCACGGACGCGTACACGTTCAAAAGGCAGGCGACAATAATGCCGACGAGGATGAGATATTTCAG
>JAISZM010000098.1 GCA_031269205.1 Eubacteriales Family XIII. Incertae Sedis bacterium
TGACTGCGGCGGTCGGGCAGGGCGAAGGCGGCGGGTTCCCCGACGCGCGCGTGCTGCTGCACTGTTTCAGCGGGAGCGCGGACGAGGCGCTCGCGGCCGTCCGGCTCGGGGCGTGGATATCGATCGCGGGGCCGGTGACGTTCAAGAACAACAAGAAAACGGCGGAGGTCGCGAGCGTCGTTCCGTTCTCCCGTCTGCTCATTGAAACGGATGCTCCCTACCTGACGCCCGTTCCGCACAGGGGCGAGCCGAACATCTCGCCCTACGTCGAGTTCACGGCGAGGAAGATAGCGGAACTCCGCGGCCTGACCTACGAGGAGGTCGCCGCCGCGACGACGGCGAACGCAAAGCGGTTTTACCGTATCTCGTGAAGCACATCGGCGGTTCTCACACCGTCGCCTCAATTATGCTATGTTATTGACAGACCGGGTGCGTGAAAAAATAGCGATTGAACATCTCATCCCGCGCGGTGGGCATGTCGTCGTCGGGTTTTCGGGCGGACCCGACTCAACCTGCCTGTTCGACGTTCTCGCGGAACTCAGAGACGAACTCGGCTACACGATGTCGGCCGTACACATCAACCACAGCCTGCGGAACATTGAGTCCGCCGAGGATCAGCGGTACGTGGAAACGCTGTGCGAGGAATTCGGCGTACCTCTGATCGTCAAGATCTATGACGTGGCGATCGTCGCGTCGCACCGCGGCAAGTCCGTCGAGGAAGCGGGACGCGAGCTGAGGTACGCGGCCTTTCGTGAGGCGGCGGACAAGGTGGCCGCGGAGCGCGGCGTAGATCCCTCCATTGTGCGCATAGCGCTCGCGCACAACAAGGGCGATCTCTCGGAAACCGTACTCATGCGTATCATCAGGGGCACGGGTCCGGACGGACTCGTCGGCGTCAGCGCCGACAGGGACGGCGACGGCGGGTACCGGATAGTGAGGCCGCTCTTGGATATTTCCAGAGCCGACATAGAGGAATACTGTTACGGGCGCGGATTCGAACCGCGTGTGGACAGCACGAATGCCGAGACCGATTATCTCCGCAACAGCGTCAGGCTCGAACTCTTGCCGATTCTCAGGGAAAGATACAATCCATCCGTGGACGACGCGCTCGCGAGACTGAGCCGCGCCGCCGCTGAGAGCCGCGACTATTTTGATCTCATCGTGAACGCCGCAATCGAGACGGAATGCGAGTTTGCGGGCGCGGGCGACGCGGAGAAAAGCGGCAAACCCGCGGACGTGGGCGATGCGGGGAGAATCGACGAGCCCGCGGACGCGAGCGACGCGGGGAAGAACGACGAGTCCGCGGACGCGAGCGACGCGGAAGGCGACGGATTCGCGTACGCCGAGTTTCCGCTTGAATCGCTGAGAGGCTTACATCCCGCCATCAGACACAGACTCGTCGTCGCCGTGTTCGGGATGTTGGGGCTGAAACAGGACATAGGTTTTTCCCATATTATAGCGGCTGACGAACTCATCGAGCGTGGACGCACGGGCAAGCGCACGGATTTTCCGGGCGGCTACCGGTTCGGCGTATCCTATGAAAAAGCCGTCTTTATCGCACCTGGGCGCGGCGACATGCCGTATGAAGCCCGCTCGTTCAAGGTCGCCGTCGCCGACATCGGCAAGACTGGGGAGAAGACGACGCTGTTTCAGGATTCGCCGCTGCCCATCGAGGCCGAGGTAATGGACTATGACGGTGAGCTGAAAAGCGGGCGTTCGCTTGTGCTCGATTACGACGCGCTGTCGTCCGCGGCTACGATACTGCGGATCAGGGCGAAGGAGCGTGGCGATAGGATGTTCCTGCCCGGCGTGAAGGGTTCGAAAAAGTTGCAGGATATCTTTGTGGACGCAAAGATATCGCGGGAAAAGCGGCTCACCCTTCCCGTCCTCGCCACGGAGGATGAGGTGCTGTGGATACCGGGAATCAGGCATACGCGCCTCTACGCGCCTGAGCCCGGAACGAAACGGGTCGTTATCCTGACGCCGCTGATCTGACTTCCCGGCCGCGACCGTGTCTGAGAAAGTCGCAACCGTCAAAAAAAACATGAACCCTGGTTCTGCGGCCGCGACGACGCCTGACTCCGCCCGAACCACATTCGTAAACAACAGAGACCCTCTCTGCTCCGCTTCGAGACCGCTTCGCGTGGGCGATGGTTATTTATATATGCCCCTATGGCAACTTATAGGCTCTTTTTAGCGACGGAATCGTCAGATAAAATTAACCGTGGCGACTACATATTATTGCCGCCGCCGATATTTATTTTGTCTGCGGAAACTGCGACGAAATTAGCGACGCTTCCTATAGTGGGGTAATTATGTCTGAAGATGCGGTAAAGAAGACTTTCGATTTCAGCCCGATAGCCGCCGCGATAAAGCGCGCGCGGGAGGACAGGGGTATCTCGCGCGAGGAGCTCGCCGAGGAGTGCGAGGTATCGACCGGCTACATCAAGACGATAGAGAACGAGGGCAGACACCCGGGCTTTCAATTATTCTGGAAACTCGTCACGATGTTCAATATCTCCGTCGACGAATTTTTCTATCCGGAACGTGAGCGGGAAACGGAACCGTGGCTCAGCAATGTCGTAGGTATGCTGAAAGAGGTTGAGTCCGACGACATATACTTGGTGGAGTCTTCGATCAAGGGAACGCTCAACGGATTGGTGCGCCGCGGCGAACGCGACAAAAGAAGATAAAGCGCTCTTACCAAAGTTCCTGTTTCTCGTCGGCCACGCCCAAATCCCCTTACAACAACGGCGGTCGCTCGGCATCGGTATAACTTTTGCCGATACTTTTGTATCGCGCGGCGAAATAGAGTAAAATAGGTGCGGAATAGAATCAGCGCAGTGTTATTCTAAGGAGGGACAGATGAACAAGGCAAGGGCGGCAGACGCAATCAGGATACTTTCGGTCGACGCGGTGCAGCGGGCGAACTCGGGACACCCGGGCTTTCCGCTCGGGGCCGCGCCTATCATATACGCGCTTTTTTCGGAACAAATGGATCACGCGCCGGGCGATCCGTCGTGGTTCGACCGTGACCGCTTCGTGCTGTCGGCGGGGCATGGTTCAGCCATGCTGTATTCAACCCTTCATTTATTCGGCTATCCAAAGGTGACGATAGAGGAACTGAAACGCTTCAGACAGCTCGATTCCCTGACACCGGGTCATCCCGAATACGCATTGACGCCGGGCGTCGAAGCGACGACGGGGCCGCTCGGCGCGGGTATGGGCATGGCTGTCGGCATGGCGATAGCTGAGGCGCACCTCGCCGCGGTGTTCAACAAGGACGACTGCAGGCTCATAGATCATTACACGTTCGCTCTCGGCGGCGAGGGTTGCCTCATGGAGGGCATATCCTCCGAAGTGTTCTCGCTGGCGGGGACGCTCGGACTCGGCAAACTCATCGTGCTGTTCGATTCCAACGACATCACCATTGAGGGGCCGACGTCCATGGCCTTCACCGAGGATGTGACAAAGCGCATGGAGTCCTTCGGCTTCGGCGTCTTTGAGGTCGAGGACGGTAACGACGCGGATAGGATAGCCGAGGCCATCGCCGCCGCGAAGGCCGACGCAACGCGACCTTCCTTCATCAAGATCAGGACGACGATAGGGCACGGCGTGCCGGATCGTGCGGGCACGGCGAAGTCCCACGGCGAACCCGTCGGCGAAGCGAATCTCGACGTGCTGCGGGAGAGTCTCGGCTGGGAATACTCCGAGCGTTTCTACGTGCCGGACGACATCTACGACGGCTACCGCGCTCTTGCCGCCGCCGGCGACGAGAAGGCAGCCTCGTGGAGTGCGCTGCTCACCTCGTACAAGGAGCAGTACCCCGACGACGGGGCGCTGTTCGAGCGCTATCTCTCTGGCGACATTCCGCCGGAGACCTTCGGAGAGGCGTATTTCGAGTTCGAGCCGAAGGCCGATGCGTCGCGCGCCATCTCGGGTAGGATTTTGAACGAGCTTGCGGAGAAGCTGCCCTATCTGATAGGCGGCTCGGCCGATCTCGGCCCCTCGAACAAATCCACCATGAACGGCAGCGGGTATTTCAGCGAGGATGATCGCACCGGGCGCAACCTGCACTTCGGCGTGAGAGAACTCGGCATGACGGCCATCGGCAACGGCATATTGCTCCACGGCGGGCTTCGCTCGTATGTCGCCACGTTCTTCGTGTTCGCCGACTATATGAAACCCATGCTCAGGCTTTCGGCCCTCATGGGCCTGCCGCTCATCGGTATCCTCACGCACGACAGCATCGGCGTCGGCGAGGACGGGCCGACCCACGAACCCGTCGAACAGCTCGCCATGCTGCGCGCCACGCCGAACATCAACGTGTTCAGGCCCGCGGACGAGTACGAGACGCGCGTAGCGTGGAAGCAGGCGATAGAGAACACAGGGACGCCGTCAATCTTCGCCCTGACTCGGCAGAACCTGCCCGTGCTTGAGGGTTCCGGTCCGGACGCCCGGAAGGGCGCTTATGTAATCGAAACTGAGGCGGGCGGTAAGCTCGACGCGATTATCGTCGCGAGCGGTTCTGAAGTTGCGCCATCTATCGCGGCCGCGAAGCTGCTCGCGACGGAGGGGTTCGGCGTACGCGTCGTCAGCGTCCCCTGCCTCGATATCTTCGAGCAGCAGAGCGCCGAATACCGGGAGAACGTACTGCCCGCGGCCGTGACCGCCCGGGTCGCGGTGGAAGCCGGCTCGAGCCAATCGTGGGGCAAGATCGTCGGACCCGTCGGGGGCTACGTCACGATGGATCGTTTCGGCGAGTCCGCACCCGCCGCGCAGCTCTTCGATCTGTTCGGCTTCACCGCCGAGAATATCGCGGAAAAGGTCAGGGACGTCGTCGGGCGCTAGCATGATGCCGGGGCAGTAAGTTTCTTTTGCGGACGAACGACTCAATCGTCACATCGGTCGACGACCCGCACCGCTCAAACGCATATGACCCATTCGAACCTAGTTCGAATGGGCCATATGCGCCTACCAGCGGCCGCCCCCGCCCCCGCCGAAGCCTCCGCCGGAGAAACCGCCCCCGCCGGAGAAGCCGCCGCTCCATCCTCCCGAACCGCCGCTTTCGGGAGCGGGCGCGCGGAAGCTCGCGAGCGAGGCCATGTGAAGCCGGCCCATCGAGTCTAACATGAGCCGCCACGTGAATATATTATTCCCGTAGTAGCCGTCGTACCAGTCGGGCGGCGACGCGACAATCCCCTCGAACTTCTGCGCCCAGATGTCCGAGAGTCCGAAGACCCAAGCGTAGGGCAGCGTCTTGAAATAATACTGCGGATCGTCGTCGAAGAGCTTCTCCATGCGGTACACCTCGGCCACCCTGATGAACTCCTTGAACCCGAAGATACGGTTCAGGATGTCGTCGTAGTATTCGGTGCGCTGTCGCGCGGCCCAGGCGAAGAAGATGCAGAGAACGGTGGATCCGGTCGCCGCGAGAGCGTTCGGGATATCCGATGAGACAGCGCCTAACGCGGCAGCCAACAGGACTATCACCCCGGGCAGCGCAAAGATTATCGTCTTGGCCTTTATCGCTTTTCCCGAAACTCTGACACGTGAGAATATCCGCGATAAAATTACGGCGAGGAGCAGGAGAGGCATCAGCCCGGACGTAGCGTCTCTAGCGATTCCCGCGATGTCCGCGCCCGCGTTTGCGGAGCTTGTCATCGGTCCACCCGCTATCGTTATACAGACGAAGAACAGGACGAAGGGCGCGAACGCGAGCGCGCCGCACACGCCCGACGCGATGATCGACGCCCTCGTGTAGAGACGGTAGCGGACGTCCTCCTTGTAATCCTTGATCAGAGCGCTCTTGGCCCAGGTCAATCCGTTCCCGAGAGCAACGTCCGGCGTGCCGAGAAACACGTGGTCGGCGACCGCAAAGAGACTGCCAAACAAGATGGACTGATACGACTTCACGCCGGGCGGCAAGGATTTCACCTTGTGCAAAGTGAAGTAGCCCTTGCCCGTTTCCTCGATGGTCAGATACCCCTGCGAGGCCCACCACAGTATCATGGAAAGCATGTCGCGAGGTTGAACCTTGCCGTCCACAAGATAACCGATCTCGCCTGAGGGCAGACCGTCCGGCGGATAGAATTCTACGGGATTCACGAGCTTCCGGTCGCGGCCGAACAGCAGCCACAGCAGGAGACATGCGAGCGGCGCGGCGACGAAAAGTACGCGCATGATCTCATAGAGCCAGTCGTAGGACATCTCATTCGTGAAATAGCCTTCGGGGACGCGCAACAGGAAGGTAGCGCCTTCGCCCCGCGCGAGTGCCGCTTTGCTGCGCGCGAGGATGTCGACGACCCCGCCTTCGTTCCGGACGCCCACGTCGAACAGTTGCGTGTCTGTCGCCCCGTAGGCGCCCGCTATAAACTCCGCGCGGTTCAAGTAGTGGGTCGGTATCAGCGTCCGCCCGTCGGCGTCTGAGTTCGGTATCGTGATGCGCACGGAAGCGGAGCGTATCAGAGTTCGCCAATTCGTCGGCAGCACGTTGAAGTAGATGAGATCGTAGTCGTCTATCCGGTCGTCAAGGAGCCGCGCGCGGTATTTGACGACATAGGTCTTCGCGCCCCTGACAGTCTCGTCCGGATCACCGATGCGCAGCGACAGATCGTTCCCCTCGCTCGACTCCTCGACGGATCCGCCCTCGACGGATATGTCCTCCACCTTCATGCGCGCATCCAATTCGACGACGTTCCCATCGTCGTCCCGGTAATACGCCTTGCCCGCGACGGGAATGTCGCGGTAGATTCCGTGACTGTCGATGAGGAAATACACCTTGATAGTTTCGGTGATGTAATATGAATTGTCCCGTGAGACCTGCACGTCGACGTCGTAGCTCCCGGTGATGTATCCGGCCACCTTCTCCTCGAGTACAGCGGTCCGCGGGTCAACAGACGTGGCCTGATCCTCCGCCCATACCGCGCCGCCGCCCTGCGGCAGAAGCGGCGATGCCAGCATCAGCAGCACGAGCAACACAGCCGCGATGAGCGGCGTCCGCCGGAAACAGCAACTATTACTCAAAGACAAAGACCGCGGAGCCATAGCAAATCACAGCATATCCGTACAGTATCCTGAGTCGGTTTCGCGCCCGCGCCGGATCCCGCACCGGTTTCGCGCCTGCGCCATCAGAACTGCACCTGCGGCGTTTGACGCTCCGCCTCGTCCTCCACCTCGAACATAAGCTGGCGCTCAAAGTTGAACAACTTCGCGATGGTGACGCTCGGGAAGGTCTCGGTCGCCGTGTTGAACTCGCGCACGATGGCGTTGTAGTATTTGCGCGACTGCGCGATCTCGTCCTCGATCTGCGAGAGCTGGTTCTGCAGATCTATAAAATTGACGTTAGCCTTCAGGTCGGGATAGTTCTCCGCTACCGCGAAGAGCGAGCGCAGCGTGTTCGTCAGCGTCGACTCGCCCTGCATACGCTGCTCGGGCGTCGTCGCGCTCTGGATCATGCTGCGCGCAGACGTCACCTCGTCGAGCGTGCCGCGCTCGTGCGCCGCGTACCCCTTGACCGTCTCCACGAGGTTCGGCACGAGATCGAAGCGCTTCTTCATGTACACATCCATCGTCGAGAAAGCCTCCTCGATACGGTTTCTGAGCCGCACGAAGTTGTTGTACATAGAGACAGTAGCAATGACAAGGATGAAGGCGACGACCCCGACGACGATCAAAGGCAGAAAATCTAACAACATAAGAATACTCCTCACAAATCTCACAGATCAACAACGAAACATGAGCAAACGCATCCTGACAAACAGTATAACACGCGGCGCGGTCATGAGCGCGGTCAGGGGCACAAAAATTTATGTTGACAGGGGGGGCTTCGCCGACATATAATGTACGTCGGCTCTCGAAAACCGGATGTGCGAGCACGTGCGGGAGGAGAGCGCCCCGAATACGATTTTTCGCGCCTGG
>JAISZM010000127.1 GCA_031269205.1 Eubacteriales Family XIII. Incertae Sedis bacterium
GAGAGATTTGGAGCGCGTGTTGTCCGCGGATTTGACCTCCACGGGGATGACGTTGCCGCCGCCGACCTGTACTACGAAATCCACTTCGGCGGTATTTCCCGACGACCAATAGAGACTCCTTCTCCCCAGCGCGTCGAGCGCGGTCGCGACATAGTTTTCCGCCATGGCTCCCTTGACATGCCGCGACTGCACGGCGCCCGCAGTCACCATCGGCAGGCCGACGCCGTATTTCAGGGTGAGCAGACCACAGTCATGCAGGTAGAGCTTGAAGAAGGAATCGTCCTCGTAAGCCGCCGAGGGTGAGATTCCCGCCGTGACCTTCGTGTTTTTTATGCCGATACCCGCGGCGGCCAGCCAGTCTATGGCGCTTTCAAACACGCTTCGCTTGCCGCCTTGCTTGACGGCGGCGTAGCGAAATTTGTTGTTCTCTCGCGCAAGCTGCGCGGGTATACTGCCGTATACGGACATTATTCGCGCAGTTTCCGCGGGTGTCGCGTACTTCGCCATGTCCGCTATGTACGCGGTATCAAGAGCGCGAAGCGCAGGTAAACCGCCGGAACCGTCCGCACTCTGAATATGATCCGATACGACCTTCGGCATACCGCCGACCGCGAGATATTCGCGGTAAAGCGACAGGGCTTTTTCGTGCAGGGACAGCGGAGAGGACTCCGCCGCGGACTCTCTGATGAGCGACGCGAGCGACGCTTCCCCTTTAGCTGACAAAAACTCCTCGAAATCCATCGGGTGCATTTTCAGAAATTCGACCTTTCCGACGGGAAACGAATATTCCCTGCGGTTGACGGCGATACCGAGCAGACTGCCCGTTGCGATGATGTGATAGTCTGACGCCCGCTCATAAAAATATTTTAACGAGAGCAAGGCGCGTTCGCTCGCCTGTATCTCGTCGAATATGATGAGGGTATCGCCCTTGCCTATGCGCACGCCCGAAAGCGCCGACAGTTCCCGTATGATTCGCGCGATATCAAAATCCCGCTCGAATACCGCCCGCACATCCGCGCTGTCCTCGAGGTTGAGCGTGACGCTGTTCGCGTAATGCTCCGCGCCGAACGCCTCGGCGGAAAAGGTTTTCCCCACCTGTCTCGCACCGTGCAAGATCAAGGGCATACGATCCTTTTTATCCCGCCATATGAGAAGTTGCTTTGTTATATTCCTCAGTATTTTAGTCATATTTCTCACTTTATCATATGAAAAAACATCATTATTCCCTAAAAAACACATCTAACTGTTATTATTATAACATCATCGAGGCGCTTTGCAATAAGGAGGGATAAAATCGGACGGTGTCATGTGTCCACGCCCGCCGTTCATCATGGCTTCCGCTGTGTCGAGGTCGTATTTCGCTATGTCAAGCCAATAATCGTATTTTCCTGTGCGTCCATTTACATCCCTGCTTTCGTATTCATTATATGATGAACGCGAGGTGAAATCAATAAGTCACCGTGCGTGCGTGCCACCGGTAGGTCTATCTCCAAAGGTGTGGCCACGACGGACAGCCCTTCTTTCTCGATGAACGGCGGGCAATAAGGACGACGCCGGTCGTTATTTAACTTTTTTGCTGGTCTTTACCCCGCTCCAGGCGCTGTAATACTTTGCTCCGGCCACCTTTTTGTAGGAGCGGATCTGGAGCTGGTATTCTCTGCCTTTCTTCAGCTTCTGTATGGTTAAGCTGTTGAGTTTAGAAGCTACGGCTTTGACCTTCCATTTGGCTGTGCCTTTGACTTTGTAGCGAATCTCGTACTTGGTCGCCTTTTGTGCCGCGGAGAGCTTCTTCCATGTGACTTTGAGGGACTTTTTGCCTACCGTCACCTTCTTGAGCGTCGTCTTTTGGGGCACAATCTTAAAGACGACCTGCTTTTCGCCGTCGTAGTCCCCCTGCCCTTTGACCGTCACCGTACCTTTTCCGATAGCTTTATTGGGGCCATAGCTGAGGATGTAGTCTTCGCCAGGCTCCAGTGTTTGGCCGCCTTCCTTGACCGTCACATCAGGCCGAATTTGCTTGCCGGTGTAAGCCTTGTCGGCGATAGCGTTGATGGTCGCATCTTGCAGAGAGATGGGTAGAAACTCGTCGTCATAGTAATCGTCATCACTATCGTCTTCATCGTCATAGTCGTCGTCATAGTCGTCGTCTTCTTCATCGTCATAGTCGTCGTCATCGTCGTTCGGATTCGCGTCATTTACGGTTGTTTCGAGAGTGATTGTAAAGAAATCTTGCGGGTCGTCGGCCGACACCGGT
Organism: Eubacteriales Family XIII. Incertae Sedis bacterium; assembly: GCA_031269205.1. Lineage (GTDB taxonomy): Bacteria > Bacillota > Clostridia > Peptostreptococcales > Anaerovoracaceae > JAIRPC01. The sequence goes on from JAISZM010000127.1 coordinate 2,255, forward strand.
GCCAGTCCTAGCGAAAACGCCAAAACCAACGCAAAGACAACGACGGATATCCTTTGGAACCTCTTTTTCATTTTTGTCTCCATTCCACCGCCCTGCGGCGGCACAAATTCTCTTCCCTCCTAAAGATACGGCTTGGTTTTCGGTGGCTCTCAAAAGGTGTACCTTTCGATAGCGGTTCTACCGTTATCTCTTCTTGGGCCCGCGCCCTCCGGCGACTACAGTATATAGCAACTCACACCTCTATACAATCGCAAATTGCGCCTGCCACATCGCGTGAAGGGACATTATAAAAATTATCAAATAAAAAAGTAAGCGTATCACCAACTCGGGAGGGCGACTTGCTTTTTCATCTGACGCGCGGCAACTGAATAGTTTCGATTTAACCGCTGAACAGTCGACGCGTGTATCATCTGATAATTGTCTATTGTCCGATCACTTTTTCTTGCGTGAAAGTAATGGTATAATAGCGGGTAAGGGAGGTTCTAGTTGGGAGAGTATCGGATATTATACATTGGCGACGTTTCGGAGGAAAGGGATGTTCTGACGCGCGTTCTGTCCGCGGACGGTGATTTCGCGTGGGCGGCTTCGGTGCATGAGGCGTCGATAAAGAGCCTCCGGGGGGCGCCGGACATCATTCTCGTTTCTCGCACAGCGGACGGGGCTTCCGCGGATGAGAATGGTGAAAGGCTGCTCGAGTACAAACGACTGGCGCCCGTTTCAGTGATCGTGATAAAGCCTGAGGGCGCGGACGGCGCCTATGACCTCAACGACCGGATCGTGGATGTGATAGAGGCTCCGTTCACCGAGGAAGAGATACTGCGGAGTCTGCGCGTACATCTGAATATCGCGAGGCGCGACAGAGCCTTGCGGGAGCAGGTGGATACGCTTCAGCAGGGGTTGATCACTTCGATCTCCGAAATGGTTGAGTGTCGCGACGAGGATACCGGCGGTCATATCGCGCGCACGAGCAGATACGTCACGCTGCTTAGCATGGAACTGCTGGAATCCGGCGTCTACGGCGATCGGCTGACGGTGGAAGATGTGGAACGCATGGGACGGGCGGCCCCTTTGCACGACATCGGCAAGGTCGGCGTGAGCGACGCTATTCTCCTGAAGCCTGGACCTCTCACGGATGAGGAATTCGCAGCGATGAAGAAACACACGCTCATCGGCGAGGTGATGATAGAGCGCCTTATGCGCGATATGCCGTCCCAGAAGTATCTGTCTGTAGCGCGGGAGATCGCGATCACTCATCATGAGAAGTACGATGGTAGCGGATATCCCTACGGAATATCCGGCGAGGACATCCCTATCAGCGGGCGCGTCATGGCGGTCGCGGACGTCTACGACGCCCTCGTCGCGGACAGGGTCTACCGGAAAGCGATGAGCCAGGAGAAGGCGTACAATATCATAACGGAGTCAGGAGGCTCGCACTTCGATCCGCACGTCGTGGAAGCGTTCAAAGACGTGTTCGACATGATGTCGGCCATAGCGGTGAACGCGAATGAACGTAACAAAACGTAGCAATAGGTAGATATGGTTTGAAACGGAGGACAAGATGGACATCAATGTGACAACAAACGGCGGAGAGCGAGTGCTTGCGCTCAATGGGCGTCTCGATACGCTCACATCGTCGGAACTGCAGTCTCCGCTGACGGAGGCGGTCGAAACATGCGAAAGAACCGTGCTCGACTTCGAGGAGCTTGAATATATCAGCAGCGCCGGCCTCAGGGTCTTGCTTCTTGCGGAAAAGGCAGCGAAGGCCGCCGGTTCGGAGTTCGTCGTCCGCAATGTCTCCGACGAGATACTCGAGATTTTTGAGATGACGGGCTTCTCCGATATCCTGAAGATAGAGTGAGGGATGATGCCGCGGCTCCGGCCTGTCGTCCCGTACGCCGAATGACGCCGCGCTACACGTATGGAAAATCATGATAGGTTCATACGGCAAATATATTTGCGAAGCGTAGCAGCTTCCTTCCTCGCTCTGGCGGGCAACGCCGCGGGTCAGATCGTGAGCGCCATCATCGCGGGGCGGATGCTGTCGAGCGCCGCGCTGTCCGTGATCGGCGTCTCTCTTCCCGTCTATTACGCCTACGGCGCGCTCGGAGCGATGGCGGGCATAGGCGCGACCGCCGTCTGCTCCAGACTGATTGGCGAGAGGGAATTCATGAAAGCTCGTCAGGCGCATACGCTTTCCTACGTTATACTGATCCTGTTCGCCATAGGACTCACCGTGCCTATCCTGATGTTTACCGATCCCATCGTGCAGTTTCTGGGCGCTTCTCCCGATATTTTCGAGGAGACCAGGGCGTATGTGCGCGCTATCAGCATGGGAGGGATATTCATCATGATGATCTATCCCTCGTACAACCTGCTGAGGCTTGACGGGAGGAACTTAGCCGCCGCGGTCTCTTTCATCATAATGGCCGCGCTGAATATACTGCTGGATCTCGTGTTCCTGATAGGATTGAAGTCGGGGGTCTCGGGGATCGCCGTCGCTACGGTTCTGTCCTCGGGAGTGGCGGGAATGTTCGGAAACATTCTGCTCCTGAGAAAAAGCGAAAACCTGAGAGCGGTTCGTCCACAGGCCGGGTCGCTGCGGCTCATTCGGAACATACTATGGGCGGGAAGTCCGGGCGCTATGGAGTATGCGTGCTTCCTCTTCTGCGCTCTTTTTATCAATAATATGCTGGTAGCGCAGTTTGGCTCTCACGCCATCAGCGTGTACAAGGTCGTCGATTCCGTCAACTCCTTCGCGTTGGTCGTCATATGGTCCTTTTCGGGAGCCTTGGTGGCGTTCGCCGGCGTGTTCCTCGCAGAGAAGGATACCGTCAGCGTGAAGCAGCTTCTGGCACTGGCCTTCAAGAGGGGTGGGCCGGCGGTTCTCGCGGTGACCGTGTTCTGCATCGTCTTCGCGGATCGTATAGCGGCACTGTTCGGCATACCGGACGCCGCGACTGCCGAGGCCGTGCGCATATTCGCGTTCAGCCTTCCCCTGTCGCTGCTTCTGAACATCATTATCTACATCCACATAGCGAATCACCGCGCGGCGCTGGCAAACACGCTTCTCGCGTCGAAGCTGTTTGTCTGGATCGCGATCCTCGCCTACCCGTTGTCGGACGCGTTCGGGCTTGCCGGGGTATGGCATAGCTTCTGGATGTCGGAGGCGATCACCCTGCTCATAGTCTTCCTGGCAAGCCTCATCCTGCGGCACAGGGACAAAAACATCGCGCCGCTTTTTCTTTTCGACGTCTCCGCCGAGCGGCGGGGTTCGTACAAAGCGTTCATCGTCCGGCCGACGTCCGAGAGCATATCCAAGTGTGCGGCGGATATCGTGGATTTTGCGGAAGCCAACGCGCTGAGCCTCGGCGAGGCTATGCGGATATCTCTCGCGCTGGAGGAACTGCTCGTCGTGATCGCTGAGAATTGCAAACCGGAGTATGTGAACGTGCGAATACTGATCCACGACGGCGCGATCATATTGAGCCTGAGGAATACCGGCGCCAAATTCAATCCCGTGGAATACGCGCAAAACGTCGGCGGCGACAAGAAGATGGACGTGATGGGCGTCAATATGGTGCTAAAGCTCGCCGTCAGTGTGGACTACCGCAGCACGTTCGGCGTCAACAACAACACTATCGTACTGGAGAAAGGGATGTCGGCATAATGAAAACCACCATACGCAAGAAAATACTCACGGCGTTTTTATCGGTATGCGTTGTTTCAGTGATCGCTGTCGGCCTTGTTAACGTGATAACGTTGAATCAGATCCGCGATATGACGGAAGAAGCCAGTCGCGATCTCGGGGCCATAGCAGCGAAAAACAGCTCCGAATCGCTCGAGCAACTTGCGCTTTCAGGCTTGCAGACATTGACGAATGAGACGGCGTCGGGCATAGACGAACGTTTCGAGTCCTATGTGGACGACCTCTCCTTGATGGTGCACCATGTTGAGACGCTCTATGAGAACCCTTCCGCATTTGTGCCGGCGCCGGTGAGAAACTATCTGGATATACCGGACGGGGAACTCGCCATGCACTGGTTCCTCGAGCCGATCGCAGACGTGACGGGAACGAATGACGGCGCGGCGCTCTCCGCGTCAGGGCTGCTCGATGAGACCTATCTGCTCGGCAACGCGGAGCGGATATTCGGAACTATGATGAAAATCAAACCGGAGATAACATCGATTTATATCGCTACTGAATCGGGGCAGAATCTGCAGTTCGACGCCGCCGTGGCCCAAAAAGCCGAGGTGATAGGATCCGACCTCGTCATACACGACAGGCCGTGGTATGTCGCCCCCTCGCAGAGCGGGGAGCTTTACATCTCCGATACCTACCGGGATCTCGGCGGAAGGGGTCTGAACATCACCATGAGTTCTCCGATCTACGTGGACGGTGTCTTCAAGGGCGTTCTCGGTTTTGACATCCTCGTCGACGATCTGGACAAGCAGCTCAGCGAAATGGCCATAAACGGCTCGGGCTGGGTGGAGCTTCTCGGAAAAGACAAAGTGATATCCGCTCCCGATCTGACCGTTGAAAACGAATATGAGCTTCCGCCGTTCTGGGATGCTCTGCAGGCGACCGACAGCGGAAATACGACTTCTGTCATAGACGGGGAGAAGGTGTTTGTCGTATGGAACGCCCTGCCGCTGACAGGCTGGAAGCTCTGTTACATCATGCCGGAGCGAGATGTCACGGGACCGGCTGAAGATACGCACGAACAGATAGTGGCGCTTTCGGGGAAATCCGCCGAGGATATGAGCAAGAATATCGGGGAGACCATACTCGTCATCGGCGTGCTGCTTCTCTTCGTGATCATTCTGGCGGTCATCGTCGCCATCTTCGTTTCCCGCAGACTCTCGGGTCCGATCATGCAGCTCACGGCGGACGCGGAGGACATCGGCGCCGGCGCGCTGGATCGCGTGCTCACCGCATCCACGGGCGATGAGATCGAGGCGCTCGCCCATACGATCAACGATATGGTGAGCGATATCAAGCGCGTGACGGGCGAGAAGGAACGCATAGGCGCGGAACTCGCTGTCGCCACGGAGATACAGGCGTCCATGCTGCCCTCGATATTCCCGCCCTTCCCCGAGCGCAGTGAGATCGACCTCTACGCTTCCATGCTGCCCGCAAAGGAGGTCGCCGGAGATTTCTACGATTTCTTCATGGTGGGCGACGACACGCTCGCCATCGTCATCGCGGACGTCTCAGGCAAAGGCGTACCTTCCGCGCTGTTCATGGTGATAGCGAAAACCCTGATAAAGAATAACGCGCAGATGGGGAAAAGTCCGAAGGAGGTCTTTGAGACCGTGAACGATATACTCTGCGAGAACAATGAGGCGAGCATGTTCGTAACCGGCTTCATGGCCTACCTCGATCTGCTGACCGGTGAACTCACCTGCGTGAACGCGGGGCACAATCCTCCCCTGCTCACGCGCGAAGGGAAATTCGAATGGGTAAAGATCAAGCGCGGTTTTGTGCTCGCGGGCATGGAGAATATGACCTATAGCCAGGAGACCCTCACGATGGCGCCCGGAGATACGCTCTACGTCTATACGGACGGAGTGACCGAAGCGATGGACAAGGATGGGGCGCTCTGGGGCGACGAGCGCCTGAAAGACGCATTGGATCGGTACACCGGCGTATCTTCTTCACAGGATCTGACGGTCTCCATCAAGGATGAAATAGACCGTTTTGCGGACGGCGCGGAGCAGGCTGACGATATAACGATGCTCGCTCTGCGTTACAAGGAGGGAGTGCAAAGTGTATAGCGACGAAACCGTACTGCATTATCTGAAATACGGAGCGGCCAATTTCGGAGACTCGATGGCCGTGACGGGAACCGTTTCGTTGAGCTACGCGCAGCTTGATGATCTTTCGGATAGGGTCGCTGCGGCGCTGCTGCGCGCGGGCGTCGCTCGCGGCGAGAACGTCGGTATGGGCTACGATTATTGTCATGAAGCTCTCCTGTCCGTGCTTGGAATCCTGAAGGCGGGGGCGGTCTACGTTCCTTTGAATCCGAAATATCCCGAGCAGCGCATAGAATACATGAAGAATGACGCCGGCATCAAAGTGGTTTTGGGCGGACGCGACGGACAGGACGTCATCTCGCTCGCCAAAGAGGAAAAGGTGGAACTGCCCGAGATAGGGCCGGAAGACCGTATGGCGATCGTCTATACGTCGGGCAGCTCAGGCGTACCAAAAGGCGTGATTCTGAATCATAAAAATCCCATGGGCAGCGTGAGGCAATATGCGAAAACGGTCGGTCTCAGGAGAGGCGACGTGATGGCGACCTATGTGAGCCAGTCGTTCATTATCGCGATGAACGATTTCTGTGCGAGCATTCTGACGGGCGCGACTCTGTGCCACATTCCACAGGATGTCCGCGCCGACATGCTCCGTATGGCGGAATATTTCATAAACGAGCGCATAGCGCATATCATCATTCCTGCCTCGCTCGGTCGTGAATTCGCGAAAGTCGCTCGTCCGGGCGAATTGCGCAGCATGACCTTCATCGGTGAGCAGTTCGCGCTGCCGGACATCGCGCCCGATTGCAGCATCTACGACGGCTACGGTACGACCGAGTTAGCGGGTTTCGCCACCATCGGCGACTCCGCGAAAATGCGTCCGGTGGACGGCGTCTCCCTGCGCCTCAACGAGCGCGGCGAACTCGTCGTATCGGGACCCTGCGTGGGAGAGGCGTACCTGAACGCGGGGGCGCCTTTTGGCGGTGAATTTTGCACGGGCGACCTCGCGGAGATCGACGACGACGGAAAGGTGTCCATCTTTGGACGTTCGGATTTTCAGGTGAAGATACGCGGTAACAGGGTTCAGCCGGAGGAGATAGATTTCAACGCCCGGAAGTTTCCCGACGTGAGCGAATCCGTCACCGTTGTGAGCAATGGCAGTCTGTCCACCTATTTCACCGGAACCGCAGAGCCTGACGCGCTGAAACAGCATTTGGAGCGAAACCTTCCGGAGTACATGGTTCCGCCGGTCGTCGTGAGGATGGAGAGCCTGCCGCGCGGCGCGAACGGCAAAATAGATCTCGCCGCGCTGCGCGGCGCGCAGAGAGAGGGCGGCCAAAATCCGTTCCGGACGGAGACGGAGCGCTGGCTCGCCGGCGCCTGGAGCAAGTTGTTCGGTAAGGAGATATCCAGCCGCGACGACATCTTTGAGAAAGCGGGAGGGGATTCGCTCACCGTCATGATTCTCGCCCTGCAAATCGAATCGGGATTCGGCAAGATCGTATCGCCCGTGGAGCTTTTGAGGGCGTCTACGCTGGAAGCGCAGGCTGCGCTGATCGATGCCGCGGAGAGCAACAAAGTCGTCGTATACAACGAAGGCGGGCGCCTGGCTCCGCTGTTTTTCGCACATTCCGCGAACAGCGGCGCCGAGAGTTACCGCAATCTTATGGCGGCGCTACCGACAGATCAGCCGTTTTACGTGTTTGAAAACCACAACATCCTGTTCTCGGGAGGGGAATTCGAAGGGATCGCTGAACTCGCGCAGCGTTACGTCGGATATTTACTGCCACTTGAGCGCTACAGGTTGGGCGGGTGGTCCCTGGGCGGGCTGATCGCCTTCGAGATGGGGCTGATCCTACAGGAGAGAGGCGTGACATCGGAACTGTATCTGATAGATCCTTATATAGTAACATCAGAGGCTGAAAGGAAATTGAACGAGGAGCTTGAGACAGAGCCTTATTACCGGGATTATCTCAACCGCGACGCGCTGTTTGAACGATTCCGGGGCGTCGGGCTGATAGAGCGGCTGATCTCCAATAACAGATTCGTCCTGCATGAGGCCGCGCGCTATTCCCCCTCGTGCGCTTTTGACGGCAGGGTCGTGCTGTTCAGGACGATGAAAGAGGATTCTTCGGATTCCGAAACGCTCAAGCGCCTGTGGGAGATGAAGCGTCTCGACAACGGATTTGCCGGATTCACGAAGGAGTTGCACGTCGTTCAGGTGGACAGCGCGCACGACAGCTGGATGAACGACCCTCAGACGATTGAGACGATCGTATCGGAGATGGGCGTCGAATACGCGCGGCAGGAATTCAATCAGCGCCTCATCAACGTTCCCGCTTCGGAGGAAAGCCTCGAGACGGTCCGTATCTTCATCTCCCGGGAGCTTCTGGAGAACAATTTTACGGCGAAGGCCATCAGGCAGACGATGATCGCGGTGGAGGAGATATTCGTCAATATCGCGCACTACGCCTACGAAGGGACTGGCGACGTGGAGATCGCCTTTTACATGGAGGACGGGAGCGTCGTCATCACCTTCGCTGATTCGGGAAAGCCGTACAACCCGCTCGATAACGATGAGCCGGACGTGACGCTTGCCGCGGACGACCGTTCCATAGGCGGTCTGGGCATATTGATGACGCGCCATCTGACCGACGAGATGGAGTACGAGCACAAGGAAGGCCGAAACATACTGCGCATACGGAAAAAATCGGATGGAAGTGCGGGGACATGATAGAGATAAAAAATCTGAGAAAAGAATACGGCGATCTCGTAGTGCTGGATGATGTGAATCTCAGCGTCAGCGAGGGCGAGGTCATTTCGGTGATCGGTCCGTCCGGCACGGGCAAGAGTACCCTGCTGAGGTGTATCAACCTGCTCGATCCGCCGACTTCAGGCGAGATATATATAGACGGTGAGAACATCCTCGCGCCGCACGCGAACGTGCCTCGGCTCAGGCAGAAGATGGGGATGGTCTTTCAGAACTTCAATCTGTTCGAGCATCTCCTGGCCATCGAAAACATCATGCTCGCGCCCGTCAAGCTGCGAGGAATGAGCCGGCAAGAGGCCTACGACAAGGGGATGGAGCTGCTTGAAATGGTCGGCATAGTGGATAAGGCTATGGAGTTTCCCTCCGAGCTTTCGGGCGGGCAGAAGCAACGCGTGGCGATAGCCCGGACGCTCGCGATGGAACCCAAGATAGCTCTGTTCGACGAACCGACCAGCGCGCTTGACCCCACGAGGGTGAGCGAGGTGCTGAGCGTCATACGCCGCCTGGCCAAGAACGGACTCACCATGATGGTAGTCACGCACGAGATGGACTTCGCCCGGGAGGTCTCGACAAGGGTACTCTACATTGACGAAAAAGGCGTCTACGAGGACGGCTCCCCGGAGCAGATATTTGACCATCCTGTGCGGGAAAAGACCCGCGACTTCACCCAGCGCGTTAAGATATTCGAATACGCCATCGCGTCGCGCAGCTTCGATCTCTACGATATGAACGCGGGCGTCGAACAGTTCTCCTTGAAGAATTACATAGCGCCGCAGACCTCCAGGCATATACAGCTCATATGCGAGGAAATGCTCGTCAATCTGATCATTCCGGCGCTGGAGGACGGCGCCATCGACATCGTGTTCACCATGAAAAAGAGTGAGCGCAGCGAACGCGTTGAGCTTATGTTCGGGTTTCCGTCGGACTCGGCGTTTTCAGCGAGCGGGGGCGACAGCCTCGCCGGGGGCATAGTGAAGAACATAGCCGCCTCCATCACTGAGGAATATTCCGACGGTAGAAATCTGATAAGTATGGAGGTCTGAGCTATGAGACGGGAAACGAAGATATACCGGATTGCGGCGTATATGGTCGTGGCGGCGGCGCTCATACTCATCGTCTTTCCGCTGACGGGGCTGTTAGGCGACGGGAGCGGCTCTGCCATCGCGGCGGCGGCCACGGAGGAGGAGAGCGGCGCGGAGGACGCGAAAGAAGGCGCCGCCGGGAGTTCCGGCACAGGCGTCCGCATCACCTCCATAGAGGACATGGCGCACGCCCGCGTCGGGATGATAGAGGGTACCATCTTTCACTCGATGGTCGCTGAGCGCTTTCCCGAGGCCACGCAGATATTTCTCAACACATCCAGCGAAATGGCGTCCGCGCTGCAGAGCGGCCAGATAGACTGTTTTCTGCAGAACGAAGTCTCCGTGAAGGAGATGGCGGATTCTGTGCCGGGGGTGAGCTATCTGGACGAGCCGTTTTCTGTGGAGAGCTACGGAGCCATATTCCCGAAGGATTCGGCGGGGCTGCCCGAGGAGATAAACGAACAGATTGAACAGCTTTGGGACGACGGCACGATAGAGGCGCTGCGCGTGAAGTGGATGGACGGTCCTGACGAGGAAAAGGTCATGGATGATATCGTGTTCGACGGTACAAAAGGCACGCTCAGGATGGCGACCGACGACTCAAAGCTTCCGTTTTCATACAGAGACAAGGACGGTTACACGGGATACGACATAGAGCTGATGAGCGTTATAGCCAAGCGGCTCGGATACAAGCTTGAGATCACCGGGATGAACTTTGGCAGTCTCATCCCCGCGATCTCGTCGGGCAAGTACGACTTCGCCTCCGCGGGCATCGCGTATACGGACGAACGCGCCGAGGCGGTGCTGTTTTCCGATCCGATATACTACGGCGATACGGTATGTGCCATATACGAGAAGCCCTCGGGGGGCGAGGGCATACGACAGGCCTTCGTCTCGGGCATTGAGAACACATTCATCACCGAAAACCGCTGGCGCCTCATACTGGACGGGCTTCTCGTCACCCTGCGGATCACGCTCCTGTCAGTGATCTTCGGGACAGCGCTCGGCTTTTGCTTCTACTTCATGAGGATATCCCGTTTCAGGGTGTTTCGCGTGATCGTGTCCGTGATCGCGCGGATAATGGACGGGCTGCCGGAGGTGGTCGTCCTGCTTGTAGCCGCGTACATCATATTCCGCTCCGCCTCGATATCCGACGTCTGGGTGGCGACGATCGCTTTTACGGTCTTGTTCGCCGTCGGCTTCGCCCACACGCTCAAAGTCGGCGTGGACTCCCTCGACGGAGGGCAAACCGAGGCGGCGCACGCCCTCGGCTTCGAGAACCGCGAGGTGTTCACGCTCATCGTGTTCCCGCAGGCGGCCAGAAACGTCCTCTCGGTCTACCTGGGGCAGATCACCCGGTTGCTGAAGGGTCGGCGATAGTCGGCTATATCGCGGTCGACGACCTGACGAGGGTGAGCAACATCATAAGGAGTCAGACCTTCGACGCGTTCTTCTCGCTGCTTTCAACCGCGGCGGTGTACTTCGTCCTCTCCGCGTTGTTCGTGCTGCTATTGCGGGTCGTCCAGAAGAGGATCGATCCGGCGAGACGCAAGCGCGCGCTGAAAGGCGTCGTCATCAGAACCCCCTGACAGCGGCGTTGCGGTCGTCATGAATGTTGGTGTGATAAAATCGTCTCGTCCCCAAGT
>JAISZM010000139.1 GCA_031269205.1 Eubacteriales Family XIII. Incertae Sedis bacterium
GCTTGGGCTGTATCGGTTCCTCGTCGAGATAATCCTCCTCGAACTCGTCGTCCTCAACGCCGACCAACGTCTTGAGTTTATCCAAAAAAGCCATCTACCGTGTCCTCCGTTACAACACCTATCCTCTTTTGATCCGCGCCCCTATACGTAGACCCTCGAGCCGAATATGCCTGTCCCTACGCGCACCATGTTGGCGCCTTCCTCTACAGCGACTTCGAAGTCATGCGTCATACCCATCGACAGCCAGGTGAAATCGAGTTTTTCACACCGATATTCATGTCCCACCTCGTCGTATAGCGATTTGATCTCGCTGAAATACCTTCGGACGTCTTCCGGGTCATTCGCTGTCGGTACGATGGTCATGAGACCCCGTATTCTGACATTTTCGCAGGTTCCCAGAATCGCCGACACGAGCTGTTTTACCTCGCCCGGGGCGACACCCGACTTGCTTTCCTCCGCTGCGGCATTGACCTGGAGCAGCACGTCCATAGTACCCCCGAGAGAGTCTATCCTGCAATCTATCTCCTCCGCCAACCTCAGACTGTCCACCGAATGGATCAGACTGACCTTATCCACAATGTATTTTACCTTATTCCTCTGCAGATGTCCAATCATATGCCACTTTATATTGCGGTTTTTTGCTGAATTTTCTGTGAAAACCCGCAGGATGTCGTACTTTGACCTTATCTCCTGCACCTTGTTCTCGCCGAGGTCGAGCACGCCCGCTTCCACAGCGGTCTCTATCTCGCCCGGCATCCTCGTCTTTGACACGGCGACGAGCGTCACCTCGTCGGCTTTCCGGCCCGCCCGATTCGCGGCGGCCGCTATCCGTTCCCTGACTGCGGCGACGTTTTCCGCTATGCTTTTTTCCGTCGTCCCACCGTTCATATTATCGTAGTCACATCCCGTTCCACATCCCGCGCATTCAGGCGCGCCACCCGGTCTACTCATACCCCTGCCGCTTTGGATCGGCGAGCACCTCGTCGTAGTAGTTCACCGTGTTCACCTGTTTGCCTTGTTCGTCGTAGTACACGTTCACGGAAAGGGTGCATTTGCTACCCGTTTCCTTCAGAATGTTGACGGGAACCCACTTGTACCCGCCGCTGCGCTGTTTGACGAAGACGCCCGGGACGCCTTCCCGTTCAGCGATGTTGGCCTTGTCCGCGACGAGACCCTTGTACTCCGCGAACACTATCTCCGCAGATATCTTTCTGACGCGCGCCAGATCCGCGTAGTACATATCGGAACGAAGTGTCACCTTCAACGACTCGCCTTCGCGCCGCGCGTCGTAGATCTTGGCGTCCACGCGCGACTCGCCGAGCGCTACGGTGACGGCCGTGCCCGTGGTGTAACGCTCCGCATCTCCACCTGACTCCGTCCAGTATATCATGTACCACTCGTTGTTGTCCGTAAGTTTGTAGACGGGATCGCCCGCGGCCACGTTTTTCACCTTCAGGGATTCGCCTTCGGCCGGGCAGGAATCCCTGTCCGCGCGCGTCACCTTGTCCACGTTCTCCACCGACAGCTTTTTCTCGTAGCCGTCCGCGTAGTAACTCACGACGGCCGTACGATTCGCCTTGAACGAGCCCGTCGCCTTCATAGAGTCCCCGACCGCCTCCCTGATGCGGCTTATCGCGCTCCCGCTCGTCGTCTCGCCAGCGCCGCCGCCTTCGACGGTGATGATTCTGACGCCTTTGCGCACCTTCGCACCCTCGTCCTGTTCGTACGTGACGGCACCGCTCTTTTTCGATGAGAAAAGGGTTTCGTCACGCACGATGAGCAGTTCAGCCTCGTCGCGCACCGGCAAGTCGCCGTACTCGAGTATGACGGTCTTTTCGCTCATGCCTTCGATCTTCGGTACTATCTCAAGATAAAGATACAGCCCTGCGGCCGCGACTATAAAAATAATGAGAAGCGCCTTCGTCCCTTTTCTCATGGGATATCCGCTCCTGTTACGGATGCCAGTATCGCCTTCTTCTCGCGATCGAGCGCTGAGGAACACGCGCCGCCATCGCCGTATTTGCGCAGATACGCGTCAAACAGGTCGGGTCGCCTCGCTTTTGTGAGTTCGAGCGAGCGTCGATACTGCCACAGTTCTATATTCCGGTGATGCCCCGACGTCAGGATGTCGGGGACAGTCAGCGTTTCGCCGTCTATCACCGCTTCGGCCGGACGCGTGTACTGCGGATATTCGAGCAGATCCGAATAGACGGACTCAACCTCGTGCGATTCATCCGAGCCCAGCGTTCCGGGCATGAGACGGCAGACCGCGTCTATGAGTACCATTGCGGGCAGTTCCCCGCCCGTAAGTATGTAATCGCCGACGGAAACCTCCTCAAAACCGAAGGCGTCCAAGACGCGTTCGTCGACGCCCTCGTACCTGCCGCAGAGCAACACGAGACGATCCTCGCTTCCGAGTTCACGCGCGAGCGTCTGGTCGAGCAGTCTTCCGCGCGGCGACAGGTAGATGAAGCGTTCCCCGTCAGCGCGGTCAGCGCGCGCGGCGCCGATGGCGTCCATCGCGGCGGCTATCGGCTGTACGGTCATGACCATGCCCGCGCCACCGCCGAACGGCTCGTCGTCCGTCCTGCGGTGTTTATCCTCGCTGTAGGAGCGGATGTCGTGCACGTTCACGTCTATGACGCCGCTGTCCGCGGCTCTCCCTATGACACCCGCGCTCATAATGTTTTCGAACATCCCGGGGAATATCGTCAGAATGTCAATCTTCATGGCTCTTGTTCGATCACGCCGTTCACATCGTTCATCTCGTCCACGTCGTCCTCGCGCCCGGGAGCGTCCGCGACGAGTCCATCGGGCAGCCTTACGGTCATGACCATCGCATCCGTGTCCACAGCAAGCACGAACCTGTCTACCATCGGCAGCAGAAATTCCTCTCCGCTTACGGGTCTTATGCGCAGTATGTCGTTGGCAGGGTTGTCGATCACGCCCGCAGCCTCGCCCAGCCTCTCGCCGTCCTCGTCCACGACAGCGCATCCTACGAGCGCCTCGATGTAGTAGCCGCCCTCGTCCAAGGGGCGAAGAGCGCTCCTGTCCACATACACATCTGCGCCGACGAACGCCTCGGCCGTGGCTCTCGTCCATATCCCTTCGACGAGCAGGATGGGCGTCTTGCCCCGGTATCTCATGGAGAGAACCTTCCTGCGGACAAGAGCTTTCGGTTCTCCCGCGTCAGAGCCGTCATCAATGTCGCCCCTGTCGCTCGCGTCGCCGGATCTGTCGATCCTCTCGTCCGCGTTCCTTTTCGACAGGAAAAAAACCTCATCAATTCCGGCTATGCGCTCGCGTTCGCCCGAATAATGAAAGAGTTTCATCTCTCCTTTAAGGCCCGAGACACCGGAAATTTTGCCTATCCGTATCTTGCCCGTCACTGCAGTATCTCTACGGATACCCTCTTGTTCTCCTTCGTGGCGGCGGCCTTGACGACCGTGCGCATCGCCTTCGCGATACGCCCCTGCTTTCCTATCACCTTTCCCATGTCATTTTCGGAGACGCGCAACTCTATGGTGATCTCGTCGCCGTCTTCAATGGTCTTGACGTCCACCTCGTCGGGTTCGTCCACAAGCGATTTCGCTATTATTCTTACGAGTTCTTCCATGTCGTTCACTCCTGTTCTTTCTCGTCCGGGGCAGAGACTTCCCCGTCGTCGGACGCGTCCGTCTCCGTTTCCTCGTCGGTTTTTTCTTCGGTGGGCGAATCCTCGTCCGCATCGGTTTCCTCCGTGGGTATGTCCTCAGCGAACTCGTCCGCGGCGACTTCCTCCGCCGGCGTGGTTTCGTCGGTTTCCTCCACAGGTGAGCTTTCCGCTTCTTCCTCCGCGGGTGAGCTTTCCGCTTCTTCCTCCGCGGAGGCGCGCTCAGCGGACTCATCCGCTGCGGCTTCCTCCGTCGGAGCATCCGCGGCGAACCCTGACTCGGCAGGTTCCGCTATTGCAACATCCGTTGGAGATTCTTCCGCTACAGAACCCGTTACGGGAACATCCGCAGCGGCTTCGCCCACATCGTCGGCTTTTTCATCATCGACAGGCGCGTCGTAGACGCCCGCCTCCTTCAACAACGCCTTTACCGTCTCCGTGGGTTTCGCACCGTTGCTGAGCCACTTCCGCGCGGCCACGGCGTCGATCTTCAGCTCGACCGGATCCTTCAGCGGGTCGAACCAGCCGAGTTCCTCGATAAATCGTCCATCGCGCGGGCTCCTCGAATCCGCGACGACCACGCGATAAAAGGGTTTCTTCTTCGCGCCCATTCTTCTCAACCTGATCTTTACTGCCATTATTTTCTCCTTCTGTTACTACTGCTGCTACCGCAAATTTCGCGGAAAAATCTCACGTATCGTGCCTGTCGTTACCCGCCAAACATGCCCATGCCACCGGGCAGACGCATCTTGCGCCCTTTCCCGCCGCCCATGTACTGCTTCATGAGCTTGCGCGACTCCTCATACCTCTTGATGAGAGTATTGACCATGGACACGGGTTGGCCGGAACCCGCGGCTATGCGGCGCCTTCTGCTCGCGTTCAGCACCGATGGGTCACGGCGCTCCGCTTTCGTCATGGAGCGCATGACGGCCTCCATCTTGATGAGGTCCTTTTCGCCCTGCTCGAGATCCTCGTCTTTCACGCGACCCGCGCCTGGCATCATGCCGATGAGTCCCGCGAGGCCGCCCATCTTTTTTATCTGACCCATCTGGCTCATGAAGTCCTCAAGCGTAAATTCGTTCTTGCGCATCTTACGCTCGAGTTCCTCAGCCTCCTTGTCGTCGTACTCCTGCTCGACCTTCTCAATGAGGGAGAGCACGTCGCCCATGCCGAGTATGCGCGACGCCATGCGATCGGGATGGAAGGGGTCAAGCGCGTCGAGCTTTTCACCGACGCCGACGAACTTGATCGGCCTGTTCGTGACCGACTTCGTGGACAGAGCCGCCCCGCCTCGCGAGTCCCCGTCGAGTTTTGTCATGATAACGCCGTCCACGCCGAGCGCGTCGTTGAAGCCCTCGGCCGCGTTCACAGCGTCCTGACCCGTCATCGCGTCCACGACGAGCAATATCTCATGAGGCCTGACGCGCTTTTTCAGCTCCTTTAGCTCGTCCATGAGTGCATCGTCTATCTGCAGGCGACCAGCCGTGTCGATGATGAGTACGTTGTAACCGCGCACCTGCGCATCCTTGACGGCGCGCTGCGCTATGTCGGAAGGATCCCTGCTGTTCCTGTCGGCGAACACAGGAACGCCCACCTGCCCGCCGACGACCTCAATCTGGTCTATGGCGGCCGGGCGATAGATGTCGCAAGCGCAGAGCATCGGCTGTTTACCTTCGGACTTCAGCCACTTCGCAAGTTTGCCCGCGGTCGTCGTCTTGCCCGTTCCCTGCAGCCCTACGAGCATAATCGTTGTAAAACCGCTCGGCGAATAGGTGAGTTTGCTGTTCGTGCCGCCCATGAGACCGACGAGTTCGTCCTGCACGATCTTGATGACCTGCTGCGCGGGATTCAGGCCGACGTGGATATCCGCTCCCTTCGCCTTCTCCGTGACCGTCGCGACGAACTCCTTCACGACCTTGAAATTGACGTCGGCCTCAAGCAGCGCGAGTTTGACCTCGCGCATGGCCTCGTCTATATCGGACTCCGTAAGGACGCCTTTGCCCTTGAGCTTTTTGAAAACGCCGCGGAGTTTTTCGGAGAGTCCTTCAAACGCCATCTATATATCCACTTCCCTTTCGATCATGCGCGCCACATTCGGATCGATCTTATCGAGCGTTGCAAGCCACGCCTCATGTCTGCCAACGAGTCCGAGCTTCTCCTCGTACTCCGCCAGAGCCGCTTCGGCTCGCTTGAGCAGATCGTGGACGCCCTGTCTCGTGACGCCGACGATCTCGGCCACCTCCGCGAGCGACAGATCTTCCTCGTGATAGAGCGAAAAGACATGACTCTGCCTCTCACCGAGCAAGCCACCGTAATAGTCGTAGAGGAGACTCATGCGGGCGCTTTCGGGACCCTTGGCCGACACCGGAGATAACGCGTCCGTTCGCTCCTTCATAGTATGTTCACCCGATCGTGCAATCATATTATCACCGATTATATATAATATAATTTTGTCTTGTCAAGTAATATGCTTTACATTTGTGAGAATTGACTTAGGCGGTCCGCCCACGTCACACGAAAATATCCTGTTTCAATCCACATTTTCCCCGTCGATCTCTGATCGACGGAGTGGACTGAGTCGGCAAGCTATCTATGTGGTAGAATGGGAACATGGAATTGACCACTTTCATAATGATACTCGTGGTGGCCATCGTCGTCTCCAACCTGATGGACAGCGCCTACCCGCGCTTCCCGCTCCCGCTTGCGCAGATCGCCTGCGGCGTGCTCATCGCGCTCACGCCGTTCGACGCGAAGATAACCATCAACCCGGAGCTATTCATGGGGCTGCTCATAGCGCCGCTCCTCTTCCGCGAATCCGAGGAGACGGACATCGTGGCGCTGTGGAGACTCCGCAGGACAGTGATCTTCATGGTGTTCGGACTCGTGTTCGTCACGGTGTTCGTCATAGGCTTCGCCGTACACTCGCTCGTCCCCGCCATTCCGCTCGCGGCGTGCTTCTGCCTCGGCGCGGCGCTCGGGCCGACGGACGCGATAGCCGTGTCGACCGTCTCAAACCGCATCGAGATAAACGATCGGATAATGAACATATTGAAGGGGGAGTTCCTGATCAACGACGCGTCCGGCGTCATCTCATTCAACTTCGCGGCGCTCGCCCTCGTCACGGGTTCATTCTCGATACTCGACGCGGGCCTGGAGTTTCTGTTGCTGTGCGCGGGCGGACTCGTGGTCGGCTTCGTCGTCTCCGCGATCAAGTCCTTCGCGCTGAAAAACCTCAACAGGGCCTCCGTGCGCAACTCCGCCGCTTTCATGCTGATAGAGATACTGACGCCCTTCGTCTGTTTCTTCGTCGCCGAAGGCCTTGGCGTTTCGGGCATCATCGCGGCGGTGACGGCGGGCTGTAGGCAGGCGCTCTCCGTACGCAGCATCGAGCGTTTCGAGGCGGAGTTCGCCTCGCTGAAAAAGTCCGTCTGGAACATGATAACCGTCGTGTTCAACTCGTTCATCTTCATGCTGCTCGGCTTGTCTCTCCCCTCCATAATAAGGTCTGTGGTCACGGTGGAGGATTTCCCCCTGGGTTTCTCCCTAGGCGTGGGGGTGTTCGCCACAGGCGTACTTTTCGCCGTGCGTTTCGTCGGTGTCGCCGTGGGCGCGCGAGGTATCGGTGAGAAGGAGCCAAAGGAGAAGCTGCGCGGATGGATTATCCTCACGCTGTCCGGCGTCAAAGGCACGGTCAGCCTCGCCACGGCGTTCTCCCTGCCTCTCGCCCTCTACGGCGGGGAGGTCTTTGCGTACCGCAACTTTCTGCTCCTCGTCACCTCCTGCGTCATCATTCTGTCACTCACCATCTCGACGATCCTTCTTCCGCTGATCGCGAAGCCGAAACGCCATAGACGTAAGGACAGCGTCTACGTGGACATCATACGCGACGTCATCCCGGAGATCGAATCGTCCTGCGCGTCCTGCACCCAGGCGGTCGCCCTCCAGATGAGACAGCGCGCCAGGCAGCTCGAGTTTGAGGAACTCGGCGCGGAACAGAAACGTGAGGTGGGCGTTATCAAGAAGGAGTTCACCGAGTCGGAATTCGCACTGCTCGAGGAGCAGAGGGATCGCGGGGAGATAACGATGGACGAATACTCGGATTGCCACTGGGTACTCACGCTCATCAACACCCTGCAGAACGGCTCTTTGCTACGGCTGTTTTTCAACAGGCTGCTCTTCACGCTGAAGCTGGCAGGCGCGCCCGCGGACATGAAGCGGAGGGCGCACGCGCGTACCACGACCTACAGCCGCATACACGAAC
>JAISZM010000175.1 GCA_031269205.1 Eubacteriales Family XIII. Incertae Sedis bacterium
TCCCTGACTTCCGGCGGGGTCTATAAGTATGTGGTCGCGGACAGCGTGTTTCGCACGACATCGGAGCGGTATATCATGATATTCAAGGAGACGATACAGACGGTCGCGTATTCGGGCAACATCCTCGTCGTCAAGACGCTATCGGGCTGCGCGAACGCCGCGTGTGAGGCCATCGACTCTCTCGATTTTGAACACGTGCTCGGAACCGTGGCGGGTGATAATACGCTTTTTCTCGTTGTGGACGACGCTGAGAACGCGCCCGCGCTCGCGAAGCAATTTGAATCGCTTCTCGCATAAGAGGCGACGGAATCGGGCGCACTATACAGGTAACATTACATGATCACACACATTCTGATACGTGATTTTGCGATAATTGAGGAGATAGACGTCGATTTGTCCGGGGGACTCAGCATCATCACGGGCGAGACGGGCGCGGGCAAGTCCATAATAATAGAGGCGATCAGCATGGCGCTCGGCGCGCGAGCCGACACGGCGATGGTGCGCAAAGGGCGGGAGAAGGCGCGGATTCAGATCATCATCGACGAGACCGAACTGCCGGAGGGGGATCGCGTGGGCGTCGACCTGCTGTCGCGCGATATATCGAAGGAGGGCAAGAGCGTCTGCCGCGTGGATGGTGAGATTGTCACACTCGCGTACCTGAAAGAGGCGACCGCGCGCGTTGCGGACATACACGGGCAATACGATCACCAGAGCCTGCTTGATCCGCGGAACCACCTCGGTGTCGTCGATGATTTTCGCTCAGACCTCATTTCCGCGGTGAGGGCGCAGGTCGGCGAGGCGTGGAAAAAATATTCCGCGGCGAAGCGCTCCCTTGACAGATTGCTTGCGGACGAAGCGCGCTCCCGGCGCGAATTCGATTTGCTGCGCTTCGAGGTCGGGGAGATAGACGCGGCGCGCCTGCGACTCGGCGAGTATGAGACCTTGAAGGATGAGCTGAAGGTGATGCAAAACAGCGAGAGAATATACGAGTCGCTGTCGTCGGCCTACGATGCGATCTCGGGCGGCGCCACGGCCGCGTCGGACAGCCTCGCGCGAGCGATCGTGAGTCTGCGCGCGGTGTCGGATATTTCGGACGAATACCTCGCGATGGGCGAGACCGTATCGGACGCGGCCTACGCCTTGGACGAACTGGCGGGTCTGCTGCGCGACAAGCTCGATTCCCTCGATTTTTCGGAACAGGCTATCAATGACGCCGTGGCGCGCATCGACGTGTTGGAACGGCTCATGTCGAAGTACGGAGGAAGCGTCGAGAACGTCCACGCGCATCGGGATCGGGCGGCCGCCAGGCTCGATGATATCGGGAGCGTCGAGGAGACGAAGGAGAGGCTGACGAAGGAGTTGGCCGCCGCTGAGTCCACGCTCGCAGCGGAGTCCCTGAAACTGAGCCACCTCCGCAGGAAGGCTGCGGAGGAACTCGAGGAGGGAGTGACGGAGCAGCTTCGCGAGCTGAACTTTTCAGACGCCGTCTTTTCGGTTTCGTTCGCGCGGGATTACGGCAAGGACGGTATGGATGGCGTCTCTAGAACCAGCTTTGCTGAAGCCGGAGTTGACGCGGTCCGCGTAGACCCGGCGGATTTCAGTGAGAACGGCATAGATGAAGCGGAATTCCTTATCGCGGCAAACAAAGGGCAGCCGCCGCTTCCTGTCGCGAGGGCCGCATCGGGCGGCGAGATGTCGCGCATCATGCTCGCCCTTAAATCCGTCGTCGGCGAGTTTGATCGCATACCGACGATGATATTCGACGAGATTGATGTAGGCGTCAGCGGTGTGACCGCGAGTGTCGTCGGGGAGAAACTGAAGCGCATGGCGCTGAACAGGCAGATAATATGTATCACTCACCTGCCGCAGATAGCGGCCTTCGCCGATCGGCACTATGTGATTGAAAAACGCAGCGACGATTCGGATACATACACCACGGTCACGGAGTTGACGGATGAAGGGCGCGTCGCGGAGATAGCGCGGCTCATAGGCGGCAGCACGGTCACGGCCACCACCATGGACAGCGCGCGGGAGCTTATAGCCGCATCATATGAATCTGTATAATGGCATATAAAATCATATAATTTTCACCGAGAGTTTAGGTACTATTTATAGACCACCTTCACGTAGCGGGCGAAGACGTAGGCCTGACGGCCTTTATAGGTAAGTTTGTACCAGTCGTTGCCGCTGCCTTTGTTGTTTATGAAGGCTTTTACCTTGAAGGTTTGGCCTCGTTTTAGGATGCCCGTCACGCGACCGAACGGGTAATTTCGTACGTTCACGGCGCCCGCGTTCACTACCTTGCCGTATTTCTTTTTCGCCTTCCACCGCGCGTAGAGCGTCGTGCCCTTTGTGAACTTCGTCTTCGCCGTTACCTTCTTGCCGCCCTTCTTCTTTGTGTACCAGCCCTTGAAGTGGTATTTGCCGCGGGTGGCCTTCGGCAGTTTCCGTATGGCCTTGCCCTTCGTGCTGTTCAGCTTTAGCTTCACGGTCTTCGTCTTCGCCTTCCCTATCTTCCCACCGTTGGCGTGGAACTTCACCTTGACCGTCTTTGCCGCTATCTTCACCGTGAACTTCTTCGTGGCGTCGGGCGGTGTGCCGTTCGACGCCTTCACTGTGAAGGTGAACGTACCGGCCTTGGTCGGCTTGCCGGAGAGTTTGCCGGCTCCGGTGAGACTGAGGCCGTCGGGCAGTTTGCCGCCGGCGAGCGTCCACGCTATGGGCGCCGTGCCGGTCGCGGCCAGCGTCGCGCTGTAGGACGCGCCCACCTTTCCGTCCGGTAGCTTGACCGTAGTGATCGCCGGTGGATTGCTTGCCGCACCCGCTATCTCGAGGGTATAGGTTCTCTCGTCAAACCCGTAGGCGTTCTCCGCGCGAACCGTGAAGGTGAATGTGCCGGCCTTAGTGGGCGTGCCGGAGAGTTTGCCGGCTCCGGTGAGACTGAGGCTGTCGGGCAGTTTGCCGCCGGCGAGCGTCCACGCTATGGGCTCCGTGCCGGTCGCGGCCAGCGTCGCGCTGTAGGACGCGTCCACCTTGCCATCCGGCAACGTGACCGTCGTAATCGCCGGAGCTATAGCTATCCCGAGGGTATAGGTTCTCTCGTCAAACCCGCTGGCGTTCTCCGCGCGAACAGTGAAGGTGAAGGTGCCGGCCTTGGTCGGCGTGCCGGAGAGTTTGCCGGCTCCGGCGAGACTGAGGCCGTCGGGCAGTTTGCCGGCGGCGAGCGTCCACGCTATGGGCGCCGTGCCGGTCGCGGCCAGCGTCGCGCCGTAGGCCGCGCCCACCTTGCCGTCCGGCAGCTTGGCCGTCGTGATCGCCGGGGCTATGCCCGCTATCTCGAGGGTATAGGTTTTCTCGTCAAACCCGCCGGCGTTCTCCGCGTGAACCGTGAAGGTGAACACTCCCGTAGCGGTGGGAGTGCCCGATATGGCGCCGGTGGCGGAATCGAGCGTCAGACCGTCGGGCAGTATGCCGGCGCCCGTGACCGTCCATGTCGGCGCGAACTCCCCGCCCGTCGGAACGTAAGAGTCAAGATGGTACTCAATAGCCCGGTTGTAGGCGGCTCCCGCCTTGCCCGGGGGCAGGACAGCAGTGCCTATCACGGGCTTGATGAATTTCTTGAGTATCGCCGTAAACGAATTCCCTCCGTTATCTTTGAAGGCTACAGATGCCAGATTTAAAAAGAAAGCGGGGCGGACGGCGACCCAAGAGTTGTCAACATTTAGGCCCTCTATAGGGGCATCGCCATCGTAGTACACAGACACAGCATAGACATTGTCATCGCCGGGCGACCGCAGCCACCAATAGACATTCCCTTCTTGTATGTATGCCTCCATTGCCTGGGCGTAGGCGCTCCCGGTTGATTCCCGATCGTCCTGAATCTCGAAAAAATCTGTATTTTGCGCGTCCGCCGCCTTCAAGAAGAAGACCTTGTCGTTCGTATCGTTGCCGCCAGGCGTGTTGTAATCGTAATTTTCCGGGTTGTCCAAGGCCGCGTCGCTGACCGCATCCGCCTCGTCTTCGTCAAACGCGTTGCCTATGAAACTGTCGGGATACGGGTTGGCTACGTTTTGGCCTTGTTTGTCACTCACGTCGTATCCGTTCAGCCACGCGCGAACCGTGCTCGTCTCCCACGTCACGTCTGTGTATGACTGATGGTACGGCTTCGCGTCAAGGGCGATGTCCGACAGCAGGAACAGTGCTCCGGACGTGACTTCGAGCACCCGCCACTGTATCGGCTCTATCTTGTAGTAGTTCCCCATACTATCGGCGGGGGTTTCCACGTAGACAAACTTTGTCCCGTCGGCGTCCGCATAGACCCCCCCGTCGACCAAGTTATCAGGGACGGTCGCGGGGGTGTACGCGCTCTGTGGATAGTTCCCGAAAAACACCTTATCGCCCCTGACGGGCGTCGGATCCGCCGCATAGACCGCCTCCACGCCAAGCGATCCGCCGCCGGGCTCACGCCCGGCGCCCATCCTAAGCCGAAAAAAAGCCCCACGGC
>JAISZM010000008.1 GCA_031269205.1 Eubacteriales Family XIII. Incertae Sedis bacterium
GATTCTTTCAATCGGACGTTTCGGGCGATTCGAGTCACGAATTTAGTACGGATTGTACGAAGAGGTGTCCGGGCCGGCAAAAACATCGCGGGCCACCCGGATTTTACCGCGCTGATAACTAGTATCCCGGCAATAAAGAAAAACTTGAATTTTTCATGCTTTTATATTGTAATAGAGGGAGTCTCGAAGCAGCGAAGAAAGGCGAACGAAATGGATATCAATGAGGTCAGGGATTTTTTTAGCGGCGACAACTATCTGATGCTGACGGGCGTCGCGATCGAGGAGGCCGGCGACGGGAGGGCCGTGTGCACGCTCGATATCGCGCCCGGGAAGCACTTCAACAAGGGGGGCGTCGTGCAGGGAGGCGCGACGTACACGCTCGCGGACAGCGCTTTCGCGGTCGCCTCGAACTACGGACATATCCTCCGCGGCGAAACGAGGAAGCGCCTCACGGTCAGTCAGTCGGCGAACATCACGTACTTCGCGCCGCCGAGGGGGAAGAAGCTGATCTGTACGGCCGAGGCGATAACGCGCGGCCGCGTCACGTCCGTATATGAGATGAAGGTGGAGGACGAGCTGGGCACGAAGGTCGCCCTCATGATAGGAAACGGCCACACGATCGAGCGGGAGTAGCGCGGGGAAAGCTCTACTCGAATATGTACGTCTCCTCTTCGCCTGAGTGCAGCGCTATCGCGCCGCCGCGTGCCATATCGAGAATTTCATATTCCGACAGCAGATTGACGAGCAGGTCTATCTTTTCGGGTACGTCGCTGTGTTCGAGCATGAGCGTGCCCTGAGAGATGTCCACGATCTGGCAGTCCATAATCTTCGCGAGATCGACTATCTCCGCGCGCTGTTCCTTCGTTGCCCTCACTTTGATGAGCATGATCTCGCGGCGCGTCGCCTGGTCCGCCGGAAGGCGCTCTATGCGTATCACGTCCTCGAGCTTGGATATCTCCTTGGCCGCCTGGTCGGCCACGTAGTCGTCGCCCTCGACGACGACGGTCATGCGCGTGACGTCGTGGTCGCGCGTCGGCCCCGCCGTGATGCTGTCGATATTGAATTCCCTGCGCGCGAGCAGCTGTGAGATGCGCGAAAGCACTCCCGGTTTGTTGTCCATAACCACGCCTATCGTATGCCTCATTTTCGTCCTCCTAACAAAATGCCTTTGGGCGTTTCCGCCTCGCTTCGTCCAAAACCTCCGCGATGAGAGGGTCGGACAACAACTCATTCAACTCACGCGACACGCGGACGGGCGCCGATGGGTCGATGAGCGCCGCCGTTCCCACTTCGACCGCCGACGCGCCCGCGAGAAGGAATTCGAGGGCGTCGTCCCCTGTCATGATCCCGCCCATCCCGATGATCGGGATGCTGACGCTCCGCGCCGTCTCGTATACCATGCGCACGGCGATCGGGCGTATCGCCGGACCCGACAGCCCGCCCGTCAGGTTCGCGAGGACGGGCTTGCCCGTTCCTCTGTCGATTCTCATGCCGAGCATCGTGTTGATGAGCGAGAGCGCGTCCGCGCCCGCCCTCTCGGCCGCGACGGCGCACTCCGTGATGTCCGTCACGTTGGGCGAGAGCTTCACGATGAGCGGCTTGTCCGTGATGCTCCTGACCTTCTTTGTCAGCCGCTCTACTGTTCGCGCGTCCGTGCCGAAGGCCATGCCGCCCTCGCGGATGTTCGGGCACGACACGTTCAGTTCTATCATGTCTACGTCGGTCGCGTCAAGGCGGCGGCATACTTCCACGTACTCGTCCTCGCTGTGGCCCGCCGCGTTCGCGACGACCGTCGCGCCCCTCTCCTTCAGCGTACGCAACTCGCCCGCTATGTAGGCGTCCACGCCGGGGTTCTCAAGGCCGACCGCGTTTAGCATACCCGACGGCGTCTCCGCTATGCGCGGCGTAGGGTTGCCAGCCCACGGTTCGGCCGACACGCCCTTCGTCGTGACCGCTCCGAGCGCGGCGGGATCGAAGTATTTTGAACTCTCTGCGCACACGAAGACGCCCGCCGCCGTCGCGACGGGGTTCTTCCACTCGACTCCGCAGATGTTCACCCTAACGCTCCCTTCATATTTTGCCTCATTTCTGCTAACGCGGCGAGTGAAAAGTTTTTCACACCTCACGATTTTATCGAACATCCTCCATCACATCAAGCAAAATTATCGAGACGACGCCACTGGAATTATTATATACATTTAAACGAAAGGACACGACTTATTACCCCGGCAGCGAACAGTAGGAAATTCGTGCCGGCTATTTTTGCGTCTCGCTGCGTTGCAAAGCCTCGCAATAGCGTTGCTATTCCTGCGTTTTGCGCCTTGCGAGACGCAAAACTATCTCGGCCCTCGATTCCCTGCTGTTCGCTGCCGGGGTAATAGCTGAAAAAGCGGTCTGTCATCCTATATAAGACTTTGTGACGCTTGGCGAGGACGATAGGAATGCCGCGGCCGCGTAGTAGGTATCGAACGTCATCACGTCGCCCGCGTGTATGCTGGGATCCGAATCCTCGACATCCACTATCGTGTGGTCGCTCGACGCGCCGAGCGGTTCGGCGCCCGCCTCGCGCGGCGTTATCTGATCCAGGTAACCGAAGTCAACCTTGCCGACACCGAGCAGGGCGCGCCTGCGGTCGCCTCTATCGACATAGGTGGGCTTGTTTCGGAAAGCGTCGTAAGCGATCTCTCCCAGCGGGTGCGACGGTTTGACCCGCGCCTCTATGACCTCGGCCTTCAGCGTCAGGACGTCGCGGTGCGTGCCGTCTATCCGTATGCCGTACAGATCCTCGTTGTCTTTGCAGATGATAATGCCCTCGCCCACCCTCAGATGGTTGACGCGCGCGGGCATCTCCCCGCGGATCACGAGCGGCAGAGAGGTGCTGCCGCCACCCGACACTATGTCGAGGCTTCTGCCTATGGCCGACTCTATCCTCTCCGTCGCGTCTATCAGTTCGTACATCTTTTCGACGGTCGGATTGATGGAGCCGTAACAGCCGAGATTCGTCCCTGTTCCGACGAGGCGCAGGTTTTTCAGTTTTGTTTCGACCTCGACGGCCACGCTCGTATATTCGCGCTCGTCCCATATGCCCTCGCGCAGATCGCCGAGTTCTATCATGAGGACGACCTCGTGCGTGACGCCGGCGGCCGCCGCCGCGGCGTCTATGGCGCGCAAGACCTCTCTATCGCTGTTCAGGCTCAGATCTGCCGCGCGCACCAGGGCGGCCGCCTCGGATATCATCGGCACGCGAATGAGCGACAACGGGATGTCCGGGTTCTCCGCACGCAGACGCTCGAGCTGATCCACTCGGGAACTCGCTATCCGCCTGCAACCATTCTCGTACATGACGCGCGCGCAGACGGGATCTCCGTTCACGACCTTGACGACGCCGTCAACATCAATGCCGGAGACTCCGCACGCGTCAACGACGGCTCGCGCGTTGTCGGCGAGTTTTTTCTTGTCTATCTCGAACATCGGATACATTCTACTCACCTCCCGGGTGTGGCGCACAATATTCGGACAGGTAGGCGCGCATACGGTTCAGGATATCGTCGTCCGCTATCGGACGGCCTTCGGCGCCGGCTCGCGACGCGGCGTCGAGTATGTCTTTTATCGTCACCAGGGGGTAGACGGGGACACCGAGTTCCTCGCGGATCTCTTCGACGGCCGACAGGCTGGCCGCGCCCCGGCCGCGTTCCATGCGGTCGACGGCGAGCACGAGACCGCATATCTTCACAGCGGCGACGGAGCGTATGAGGGGGGTCGCTTCGCGGATGGCCGTGCCCGCCGTGATGACGTCGTCGACCATGATGATCCTGTCGCCGTCTTTCAGCGCGCGACCTACGAAGCCGCCGCCCTCCCCGTGATCCTTCGTCTCTTTGCGATTGAAGGTGTAGCCTACGTCAATGCCGTGTTCGCTCGCGAGGGCGGTGGCCGTCGCGACGGCTATCGGGACGCCTTTGTAGGCGGGGCCGAACACGGTCGCCACCTCTTTCGGGATGTCGCCCGCGTCCATCGCGTCTTTGACGCGCGCGGCGTAGAACGAACCGAGGCGCGCGATCTTTTTACCCGTGTCGAAGGCACCCGTGTTGATGAAGTACGGCGAGCGCCGACCGCTCTTTAGCGTGAAGTCGCCGAAGCGCAGAGCGCCCGCGTCCGACATGAATTTTATGAAATCCTGTTTGTTGTCCATGCTTACGCTCCTACCACTTGATCACTTCCGACGGGAACACGGGGCCATCCTTGCAGATCTTCAGGCGGGTCGCGCGGGCGTAAGCGGCGCTCCCGCCGCTTACGCCATTCACGGGCGCCGCGGACTCGGGAATGGTATGCGAACCATCGGTCACGGTCTCGGCAGACGCGGCGTCGACGCCTTCGCACACTTCACCTCGGTTGAGATGGACTCTCCCGGAAGGCGAAGGGGACAAAATCGTGCCGTCCCCAAGTGTCTCCCCAAGTGTCTCATTGACCTCTATCGTGCAGCCGACGCAGGCGCCGTAGCCGCAGCCCATGCGCGCTTCAAGGGAAACCTGCGCGGGAATTTTTCTCGCCGCCGCCCATTCGGACACGGCGCGGAGCATCGGCAGAGGGCCGCAGACGAGGGCA